>JBBIPD010000345.1:0-3223 GCA_037443025.1 Chloroflexota bacterium | reverse complement strand
CCGACGAAAACAGGATGTTCAAATGATTGACGGCTGATGACAGGGATTGACAGGAGCGTATCCCAGGAACTTGAATATACTTTACCCGAAGTTTTTCAAAAAGGCAAATAGAACTCGACTTCCACAGAGTCGCCCGGCTGGACGCCCAGACGTTGGGCGGCGTTGCCATTGACCATCGAGATAATCAGGTTGCCCGTGCTGCCGTAGAGGGCAACCAGCTCTCCGGGTGGACGTTCGCCAAAGGTCCTGACCATGCCCTCAATCTCATGCCCCGCCAGGCGTACTCTCAACTGCCTGGGCTGCCCGAGGTGCTCCTGGCGGATATTGGTCGAGATATTGCCGAAGTGGTCTATATGGATGACCTGACCGGTGTAACCCGACTCGGTGCGCAGAGGTTGGGGCAGGGGGAGGAGGACAGGGTCCGAGAACGGGGCGCCAAGGTTGTCGAGCGGCACGCCCCGAGCCAGGTGAGCTGCTACCGGAGCGAAGATATCTCGCCCATGAAAAACGTGGCTGACCTCCGCCAGCCAGTACTCAGGGCGGTTGAGGTGGACAAAAGAGGTCGCCTGGTTTTGGGCTGCGGCGCGCTCCAGCCACATGGTCAGGATGCCATTATCCGGACCGACGAAATATTGAGAGCCGAGGCGCGCTGCCATGGGTCTGCGGTCGGTGCCAACCCCTGGGTCCACCACAACCACGTGGATTGTGCCAGGCGGAAAATACGGCGCTGAGCGCAGCAAAATCAGGCTGGCTTCGGGGATATTCTGGGGGGTGATCAGGTGGCTTATATCGGCAATCTGCACACCCGGCGCGATGCTCCAGATGACGCCCTTCATCACCCCGACATTACCGTCTTTAATCCCGAAATCCGTCGTAAGAGTTATGCAGGTCATGCCTGAGTCCTTGATTGGGGTCTGGAATCAACCCTTGAAGGGTGTCAGTTGGGATGCTGAGCGAACACGCAGAATATAGCACAGTGGCTGCAAAGGGTCAATATGATACAATTTTGGGGCGGTCCGGCAGAACGGTGTATAGCACATCGTTTCTCGACAGAGACCCAACGATGAGGTCTGAGTAACGTTTTGGGAGAGGATGCATCTAAATGGATAACAGGAAAGCGCCCGAAGATTTCTCCCTGGAGGCGTTAAGGTCAGGGGATCGAGCAGAGTTTGCCCGGCTGGTTGAGGCGTACTATGAGCTAATCTACCGGCTGGCGATCAAAATGCTCAACGACCCCCAGGACGCTGAGGATATTTTACAGGAGACATTCCTGAAGGCATACCGCCACCTGAAGAGTTTCGACGGGCGTTCGAGCCTCTCGACCTGGCTCTATCGCATCGCCGTCAACGAGGCGTTGATGTTGCTCCGGCGCAAGAAGCTGGACACGGTTTCGATTGACGAGACGCTGGAAACGCCGGATGGCGAGGTTGAGCCTGTCCAAATTGTGGATTGGTGTTGTCTGCCAGAGAGTGAGTTGATGTCCGCTGAAGCCCAGGCTTATCTCGACCGGGCAGTCGAAGCCCTGCCAACAACTTTACGGGTGGTATTTGTATTGCGAGACATCCAGGGGCTGTCCACACGCGAGGTCTCCGAGGTGCTCAACCTGAGCGAGACAGCCGTCAAAACCCGCCTTTCACGAGCGCGTTTACGTTTGCGGGAGGAATTATCCGGTTATTACGGTGAGAAGTTGCGAGAGGGTGGATCGTTATGAGTGATCATGGAGAATGCCGACATCTGTTAGGTTCGCTTTCAGAGTATCTTGATGGCACTCTGGAAGCTGAGCTTTGCTCCGAGCTGGAAAAGCACCTGGCGGAGTGTGAGAATTGTCGGGTGGTGGTTGATTCGCTGCAAAAAACGATTTATCTGTATCGCGCCACCGCCGAAAATGTGGCTGTGCCAGATGAGGTGCGGGTTCGTTTGTTCCGATGCCTGAATCTGGATGATTACCTCGAGAAATAGCGCCTGTACCGCGCGACTTTTTGGGCTTGAGCGCATCTAAAGATTTGGTGTGAAAGCAAAACGCAAGCCAATTGCCCCAATCGTTCTTACCAAGCCGGTTGATCTGGAGGCTCAGAAGGGGAAACCCCCAACAGAGCTGCGCTCTGGAGATATTTGTCCCCAATGCAAGGAAGGGCGTCTGGATTATGATGGGCTATTGAATCTGAGTTGTCCGGTCTGTGGGTATTCGCTGGGCGGTTGCTTCACCTGATAACTTAAAGAATTGCCCTGGAAGGGCAAAGGAGCTTGGTGAAAGATGACGGAAAGATTACTGAATGAAAATATTGTCAGCCAGGTTAGAGAGGTTTTTGCTCAGTTGAACCAGCCGGTAGAGATTTTGTTTTTCGGCAGCAAAACCGATTGCGATTACTGCGAGGATACCCTGCAACTGGCGCGAGAAGTGGCGGAGATTTCGGATAAGCTGGGCTTGCAGGTGTTCGACATCGAGGCGGATAACGCCATGGCTAAAAAATTCAACGTGGATAAGGCGCCGGGTCTGGTGATCGCCGGGCGAGATGGAGACCAACTGATTGATTACGGCGTGCGCCTGGCGGGGATTCCTTCGGGGCATGAATTCAGCTCACTGATTCAGGATCTCATCCTGGTTTCCAATCGAGATTCGGGTCTCAGCCCCAAGACGCGAGAATTCTTAAAGGAATTGCGAAAACCGGTGCTGTTGCAGGTTTTTGTCACGCCTACCTGCCCTTATTGCCCACGGGCGGTGGTGCTGGCGCATCAGATGGCGGTGGAAAGTCCGCTGGTGCAGGCGGAGATGGTGGAAGCGATGGAGTTCCCCGAGCTGTCAGAGCGGCATGGGGTCAGCGGCGTACCCCAGACGACGATAAACGATGGCGCCGGTGTGGTTATTGGAGCGGTGCCAGAGGATTATCTGGTAGAAGAGATTCGCCAGGCATTGCAATAAAACGCAGGCATCGTCTCTGGAAGAGAACCGCGGGTAGCAGGATTGACTTGGATGGCTAAGCAGAGGCAAAAACGGCAGATTCGACAGGGGCGAACCAAACCCCTGGCTTTATTGCTGATTGGCAGCGGATTGTTAATCCTGGGAGTGGTCACCATGGCGCTGTTGTCAAAACCGGCTGAGACGGCTGATGCAGGGGAAATTCGCTCTGCTATCCCGGTTGAGGTGAACTACCCCGCCCCAGAGCTGAGCCTGCCCGATCTGGAAGACAACCCGGTCTCCCTGGAAGATTACCGCGGGACGGTG
>JBBIPD010000344.1:0-3243 GCA_037443025.1 Chloroflexota bacterium | reverse complement strand
CCCGCCCCCACGGGTAATTGGTGAAGGCGCACCACTCGGCTGAAATCAGGGGAGAATGATAGCGGTATTTACGCGCCCCGACAAAGCGTGGGTGCTCATTCAACCGGAAGGCAATCTCTGTTTTGAAGGTGAGACGAGTGCCTTCGAGGATAACCTTGGGACAGAGTTTGGCAGACATGATTCTCCAGCATCTTTAGAAATCTATTGTATGATTCAAGCAGCGCAGATGTCGTTCCTTTATATGCGGGGCGCAGAGAGAGATTGCGATGAGCAAACGGACGTTTATCGGGGTTGCAGCCCTGGCGGGCACGACCCTGTGCCTGGAAAGCACCCTGACGCGCTTACTGGCGGTAGCGCAATTCTACCACTTTGCCTTTCTGGTCATCAGCCTTGCCTTGCTGGGATTCGCCGCCAGCGGCTCCTTGTTGGCAATTTCAAAGCGCCTGATGCAGACCGATGCATCTCACATGCTGATGGGCAGCGGGATAGGGTTTGCAGCCGGGGTGGCGTTGGCGTACCTGGTGGTCAACTGGTTGCCGTTTGACAGCTACGCCATCGCCATTAATTCCCGGCAGGTGTTCTATTTTGGGCTATATTACCTGGCGCTCAGCCTGCCCTTCCTGTGCAGTGGGTTGGGCGTCGCCTCCGCCCTGGCGAGGTCAGGCGGCAGGAGCCACGCCGTTTACGCCGCGAACCTGCTCGGCTCAGCGGCGGGAGCGTTGCTCGCTCCAGGGCTGATGCACCTGGCGGGCGTCCCAGGGGCGTTGATTGGGAGCGCCTTACTGGGGCTGTTGCCAGCCTTGCTACCCCCGGAGAGAACTTCTCCCCGGCTGCGTCTGGCGCGCCTCCTAGCTGCGGTCAGCGGCGTGAGCGGGGTGTTGGGGCTGATCTGGCTGGGCGCGGTGAACCTCGCCTGGCGCTCGCCGCTGGGGTTGAATATCTCCCCTTATAAAAGTCTGGCATACGCCCGTCTGCACCCGGGTTACCAGCCGCTGTTGGGGCGTTGGAATGCCATCTCTCGCCTGGATGTGGTCGCCGGGGGCGGCGTCCGCGCCCTGCCAGGGTTAAGCTACACCTATCCAGGCGCACCGCCAAACCAGCTTGGTCTGTCCATAGATGGCGACGACCTCTCGCCGGTAAGCCTGGTCGCCCCGGAAGATTTCGCAGCGGCGGCGTACCTCCCCGAAGCGGTCGCTTTCGAGCTGCGCCCCTCCGCCCGGGCATTGGTTCTGGAACCCGGGGCTGGCTTGGGGGTTTTGCAGGCGCAAGCCGGCGGCGCCAGCCAGATCACCGTCGTCCTCCCCAACCGGATGATTCCGCAAGCTGTCGCCCTGTCTGCGCCTGAAACCAATCCATTTCAGGCACCAGCCGTCCAGACCATCATCGCCACCGGGCGGGTCTTTCTCCAGGAGACGCAGGAGAACTTCGATATCATCTATCTGCCCCTGAGCGATGCCTACCGACCGGTAACCAGCGGGGCATACAGCCTGCACGAAACGTATTCTCTCACCCGCGAAATGTTCACCCAGGCGATGAGCCATCTCGCCCCGGAGGGCATCCTGGTCGCCACCCGCTGGCTGCAAACTCCCCCCAGCGAAGAATTGCGCCTGGCGGCGACTCTCATCGAAGCCCTGGAAGAGACTGACGCAGTAGAGCCTGCCCGGGCATTGGTGGCATACCGCGGCATCCAGACGATGACATATCTGGCGCAACCCGATGGCTGGTCGCAGATTGAGCTGGCAACCATTCGGGATTTCACCCAAAAGCGACGCTTCGACCTGGTCTGGGCGCCGGATATCGCTCCTGAAGAAACCAACCGCTACAATAAGCTGCCCGAGGAGTTTTATTACCGGGAAATCCGGTCTCTTCTCGAAACAACAGACCGCCGGGCGTACTACACCAGCTACCCGTTTGATGTGCGCCCTGCCACCGATAATCACCCCTTTTTCTTTCACTTCTTCACCTGGGAACAAACGCCGGAAATCCTGGCGGGCATGGGGCGCACCTGGCAGCCTTTCGGAGGGAGCGGATTCCTGATTTTGCTGGCGTTGCTCCTCCTGGTCGCTTTCCTCAGCCTGGCGTTGGTGATCTTGCCGCTATTAATGAAGAAACGGGCAGATAATAAAGCGACGACCTTCAATCCAGATGACGCCCAATCCACATTGATGACTCAGAGAGTCAAAAAGGGGACACTCTGGCATGTTCTGGGATACTTCGGCTTGATCGGTCTGGCTTATCTGCTGATTGAAATCCCGCTCATCCAACGTTGGATATTGCTCCTGGGTCACCCAACCTATGCCTTCACCGCGGTGGTGCTTTCGATACTGGCATTTTCCGGGTTGGGCAGTCTAACCGCCGGATTGCCCTGGTTGCCGACGCGGGCTGCGCTGGCAAGCGCCCTCCTGCTGGCGCTGACAACGCCCTGGATCACCGACGGGGTCATTCGGTTGACCCTGGGCTGGGAAGTCTGGTTGCGGACGGGGATGGCTGTCCTGACGTTATTCCCGCTGGGGTTTGTGATGGGGATGCCTTTCCCGTTTGGGCTGCAACAGATTGCTGGAACCGCCGAAGGTTGGACGCCCTGGGCTTGGGCTGTGAACGGCTGCGCTTCAGTGATCGCCTCTATCTTGGCGGCAATCCTGTCCCTGACTTCCGGCTTTAACCTGGTGCTCTGGTTGGGAGGGATGGCATACGCCGGAGCGCTGTTTGTCTTTCTCCACTGGACAAGGGATAAAGGCGCATCTCGAGCGGAGGTCTGAAGGGGGTTTCCCGGGTGAACGGCACAAAGCGCACTCCGCCCAGATTGACCGCCTCCAGCTCGCCGTTCACTTTCTCAAACTGCCACAGGGTCTGGACCATGCCCACCGGTCCAATTGGAATCACCAGCCGACCGCCTTCGACGAGCTGTTCTACCAAAGGCTGCGGTAGATGATCTGGCGCAGCGGTGACGATAATCGCATCATAGGGGGCGTGTTCCTCCCAGCCATAGTACCCATCGGCGTTAAGCACCTGCACCTGGTCATAGCCTAAGTCTTTCAGGCGCTGGGCAGCCTGATTTGCCAGCTCTGGGATGATTTCAACCGTATAGACTTCCAGCCCCATCTCCGCCAATATCGCCGCCTGGTATCCGCTGCCGGTGCCGATTTCCAGGACGCGCTCACCCTTTTGAACCCCAAGCGCCTCGGTCATCAGGGCAACAATATAGGGCTGAGAGATGGTCTGACCATAGCCGATGGGCAATGG
>JBBIPD010000343.1:0-3249 GCA_037443025.1 Chloroflexota bacterium | reverse complement strand
CCATGGCACCGTGGATCTTGCTCTCTGCCGCGGTGGATTATGAAACCTTTGTTAAGCAGGTGACAGTAGCCTGCAACGCTGGTGCCAGCGGTATCGCTGTCGGGCGCGCGGTTTGGAAGGAAGCTGTGACCATGGAAGATGGTCAAAGAGATACCTTTTTAAAAACAGTTGCAAAGGAAAGATTGTCACGGCTCACATCCCTATGTAATGCGCTTGGCAAACCGCTCTTTGATTTCTATCAAGCCGAAGCGCCTCTGGACTGGTATCATCATTATTGACCTTCCATTTACTGGGAAGCATATCGGATTGGCGAGCGTATTTTGTCTGACCACTCCGAGTTCACTGATTGGCGCTGGATTTATGCTTACGGTGGAGAAGAAGAACCGTGAGTTCTCGTTTTGATATTCTGGTTGCGGGTGAAATCAATCCGGATTTGATCCTGACAGGCGACGTAAAACCCGAATTTGATCAGGTGGAAAAACTGGTCGATTCCGCCGTGCTCACGGTGGGTTCATCGTCCGCCATCTTTGCCTGCGGCGCCGCCCGGCTTGGCTTGAAAGTGGCTTTCATCGGCGTATGTGGGGATGATGTCTTTGGTCGCTTCATGCTCGATGAAATGCAAGAGCGCCATGTGGATGTCAACAATGTGATCGTCCGTGAAGGTCAGACGGGGTTGAGTGTGATCCTTGTCTCAGGCGCTGATCGCGCCATATTGACCCACACCGGTCTGATCGCCGCCCTAAAGGCGGCGGACATCTCCGATGACTTACTCTGTCAGGCGCGCCATCTTCACGTGGCATCCTACTTCCTGCAAACAAATCTCCAACCCGGTTTGTTTGGTCTCTTCCAACGCGCACGTCAGCTCGGTTTGACAACCTCGCTCGATACGAACTATGATCCTTCCGAAAAATGGGTTGGCGTCAATGAATTGCTCTCGGTCACCAATGTATTCCTTCCAAATAAAAAAGAAGCGATATCACTCGTCGGGACGGCGGACATCGAAATCGCAGCGGATAGGCTCGGGCAAAGGGTAGAGACATTGGCGGTCAAACTGGGCGCAGAAGGCGCTATCGGGGTTCATGCATCCCAAAAAGTCAAAGTTGCTTCCATCCCGGTAAAAGTTGTGGATACAGTCGGCGCGGGAGACTCGTTTAACGCCGGTTTTCTCTACGGATATTTACATCACTGGGATCTGGCAAAGTCTCTGCGCCTGGCTTGTGTGTGTGGGTCTTTGTCCAGTCAAAAATCTGGCGGGACAGATGCGCAACCCATGTTGGATGAGGCGATGAAATATGTATCTTGATGAAATCCTGGCAGCCCAGAAACGGGGTGAAGTCAGGGGAATCGCTTCGGTCTGTTCAGCCCACCCGTATGTTTTGAAACAGACCATAAAGACTTTTGAACGTCCCCTGATAGAAGCTACCTGCAACCAGGTTAACCAATTTGGCGGCTACACAGGGATGACGCCGGGAGATTTTGCTCGTTTTGTGCAGGGGATTGCAGGAGAAGTTGGTTTGCCCTTCGAAAATATTATCCTGGGGGGTGACCATCTCGGACCATCTGTGTGGCAGAATGAACCCGCAGAGATTGCGATGGGAAAAGCGGATGCCTTGATCCATGATTATGTAAAGGCGGGCTTTGTCAAGATTCATCTGGATTGCAGCATGCGTCTGGCAGATGATCCCCCAGGCGCCCTGGATGTGGCAATCTCGGCTGAACGGGCAGCCAGATTAGCCAGGATAGCCGAGAAAGCAGGAAATGCGAATTTACGCTATGTGATTGGGACGGAAGTTCCTGTTCCGGGTGGGGCGGTTGATGGGGGAGGATGTGTTCACGTGACGAAGGTTGAAGACGCACAGAAGACCATTGAGATCACGCGTCAGGCTTTCTACAAAGCAGGACTGCATTCCGCCTGGGAGCGGGTCATGGCGATTGTTGTGCAACCAGGTGTGGAGTTTGGGGATGATTTTGTGCTGCCATACCAACCTGAAGCTGCAAGAGCTTTGTCCCTATTTATAGAAACACTACCATTCATCTACGAGGCGCACTCAACGGATTACCAGACGCCTCAAGCGCTGAGGGGTTTGGTTCAAGACCATTTCGCCATTCTCAAGGTCGGTCCTGCCTTAACCTTCGCTTTCCGAGAAGGGGTCTTCGCCCTGGCGATGATGGAAAACGAACTATTTCGTCCCCACGAACGCTCGAACATTATTTCTTTGTTGGATGAGATCATGGTTCAAAAGCCGGAACATTGGGTTAAGCATTATCAGGGAGATGAAGAAGAAAAAGCTTTCAAGCGTAAATACAGTTTAAGTGACCGGATTCGCTATTACTGGGCTGAGCCGGTGATTCAACAGGCTGTTGGAAAAATGCTCAGGAATCTCGCGCAAAAACCGATACCCGCGGCGTTAGTGAAACAATTTGCGCCGGATTTATTTTCATTTCCAACCGAGATGGGCGGGTTGACTCCAGAGAATATCTTACTTGCCAAAATCCGAAATACGCTGGATGTTTATGCTCAGGCTTGCAACCCCTGATGATTCCGCATCAAACTTCACACCGACAATCAGTTAACCACATCAACGGGTACGAACTGGCTGTTATATAGCTCGGCGTAGAAACCGCCTCGCCCCAGCAGTTCTTCGGGTACCTTGTTCTACGATGTCGCCATTGTTAATCACCAAAATCCAATCGGCGTCGCGGATGGTGGACAGACGGTGGGCGATAATGAAACTCGTCCGTCCATGCATCAGACGGCGCATGGCTTCCTGAATCAGCAATTCGGTATGTGTATCTACTGCGCTGGTGGCTTCGTCCAAAATCAGCATCGGCGGGTCAATCAGGAAGGCGCGGGCGATTGTCAGCAACTGTTTTTGACCGGCTGAGATATTGCTTGTCTCCTCGTTCAAGACCATCTGGTAGCCGCCGGGCAGGGCGCGGATGAAATGGTCCGCGTGCGCCATCCTGGCGGCGGCGACGATTTCTTCCTCGCTGGCATCCTGGCGTCCGTAGCGGATGTTCTCATAAATCGTGCCGTTGAAGAGCCAGGTGTCCTGCAAGACCATGCCAAACTGGCGGCGCAGGTCGGCGCGGCGGAGCGAGCGGATATCAATCCCATCTACCAGGATGGCGCCCTCGTTCACATCATAGAAGCGCATCAACAGCTTGACCAGGGTGGTTTTGCCCGCGCCGGTCGGTCCCACAATGGCAACCCGCTTCCCGGGCGAGATTTCGGCAGAGAAGTCCCTG
>JBBIPD010000342.1:2977-3258 GCA_037443025.1 Chloroflexota bacterium | reverse complement strand
TCTCCCGGTATTCCGCCACCAACTCGGCTTTACGCTTCACCGGGTCTTCTGCCTGGGCGAGCTCCTTGCGAAAGATGATATTGACCGCGCCGTCGGGTCCCATCACCGCAATCTCAGCCGTAGGCCAGGCTAAATTGACATCTCCCCGAATGTGCTTACTGCTCATCACGTCATAGGCTCCCCCATAAGCCTTGCGGGTCACCACGGTGAGTTTGGGAACGGTCGCCTCGCAATAGGCATATAAGAGCTTGGCGCCCGAGCGGATGATGCCCCCGTGTTCT
>JBBIPD010000342.1:0-2920 GCA_037443025.1 Chloroflexota bacterium | reverse complement strand
GTCGCAAAAGCGCACAAAACGCGCCGCCTTTTCAGAAGAATTGATATCCAACACACCTGCCAGTACGGCTGGTTGGTTGGCGATAATCCCAATCGCATGCCCCCCCAGACGCGCAAAACCGACCACAATGTTGGCGGCGTAAGATTCGTGCACCTCGAAGAACTGTCTATCATCCACAATCAAATGGATGATATCCTTGATGTCATACGGCTTGACCGGATCATCCGGGATAATCGTATCCAGGGCTGCCTCCATCCGCAATGGGTCATCCCCGTTTGGCACAAACGGCGGGTCTTCCATGTTGTTCTGCGGCAGATACGAAAGCAGTTTGCGGGTCAGGTAGAGCGCATCGGCTTCGCTATCGGCGGCGAGGTGACAGACGCCGGATATCTCGGAATGAACCGCTGCGCCGCCCAATTCCTCGAAGGAGACCTCTTCATGGGTGACGGTTTTAACCACCTCCGGTCCGGTCACGAACATATAAGACGAGTTGCGCACCATGATAATGAAATCGGTAAGCGCCGGAGAGTACACTGCGCCGCCCGCGCAAGGTCCCATGATGACGCTAATCTGGGGAATCACACCCGACGCCAGGGTGTTGCGCAGGAATATATCGGCGTAGCCGCCCAGAGATACCACGCCTTCTTGGATGCGCGCTCCGCCGGAGTCGTTCAGACCGATGATGGGGGCGCCGTTCTTCATGGCGATATCCATGATTTTACAGATTTTCTCTGCATGAGCCTCGCCGAGGCTGCCGCCGAACACGGTGAAGTCCTGCGAGAATACATACACCAGGCGTCCGTCAATTGTGCCCCACCCGGTGACCACGCTATCGCCGAGATACTTCTGCTTATCCAGACCGAAATCGGTTGTACGGTGGGTGACAAAAGCGTCTATTTCCCGGAACGAGCCTTTGTCTATCAAGAGGTCTATCCGCTCACGGGCGGTCAGCCTGCCGCGATCGTGCTGGGCTTGAATGCGTTCAGGACCGCCTCCCTGGCGGCTTTCAGCTTTCAATCGGCGTAATTCATCAATTTTGGGATTTATGGTCATGCTTCACTCCAAAGAAGGCTTTTGCTTTGCGGTTCATCAGGCACCAGTAAACTACCGCCAGTAGAAAAATATTTAACGCCAGGGTGAAGAGCCAGTTGCGACCTGCACCCTCAGCAACCACAAACAGACGATCTAACCAATGATAAAGACTGTAAGCCAGGCTGGCAAGCCCAGTTCCCGCTACAGACCAGCGCCGCCCCGCCCACAGACCCAAAGCCAATATCAACCCGGTCAACCCCCATATCAGCCCGGTGGCAGTCAGATATAAAGGGCTGATGGGCAAAATCTCGATTAAGAACTTTCGCTGCTCTAATGATACAACAAAACGCAGCAGGTTGATGCCTGCAAGGGTTAACACCCCAAGAGCCAGCAGCGTTACGCTGAAAGGGCGAGAACGATGGGGCTTCATCGGGGGGCGCTCTCCCGCAAGCACATCATCGAAGATACAGCCTCCGCTTTTGCGAGTTTCATGGGATATCGAGAGTGATCTTGCCAAACTGTTCGCCTCGCGCCAGACGCGCTTGCGCCGTAGCAGCCTCAGACAGGGGGAAGGTCTGGTCAATCACAGCCTTCAGTTTACCGGCAAATATCAGGCGCATCACGACATTAAAATCCTGAAGTGTGCCCATGGTCGAGCCAATCAGAGAGAGATGCCTGGCGAAAACGAAGCGGTTATCAATCTCGAAGCGCGCCCCGCCGGTGTTGCCCACGGTGAGGATACGCCCACCCTTGCGCGCCGCTCGAAAACTCTGAGGTAAGGTCGTGCCCACATTATCCACAACCACATCCACCCCACGCTTCCCGGTCATCTGATACACCACCCGTGACCAGTTTTCGTCTTTCGAGCGGTCAATTAAGAAATGCGCACCGAGAGCTTCGGCTCTGGCGAGCTTATCGGGGTTGGAGCCGACCACGTAAATCGTCGCCCCAGCCAGCCTGGCAATCTGGATGCAGGCGGTATTCACCCCGCCGGACGCGCCGACAATCAAGACGGTCTCTGCGGGGCGCAGGTTGCCCCGAGTGATCAGCGAATGCCAGGCGGTGTGAAAAACCAGACCCGCCGCAGCCGCCTGGTGTGCATCGAAACCTGAGGGCAACGGGAACAAATTGCGGGCAGGCACACTCACATATTCGGCGTAGGTGCCCCGGCGCGTTTCGCCCAACAAACCCCAGGAATCGCATCGGTTGTCCAGACCAGCCTGACAATAGGCGCACTTGCCGCAGCTCAGGTTAGAGTTTATCACCACCCTGTCTCCAACCGACCAACCCTCAACTCCCTCGCCCAGGGCAGCCACCTCTCCAGCCCCGTCTGCTCCGGGAATATGAGGATATTCCAGGCGAATCCCCTGCCAGCCTTCGCGCACCCACAAATCCAGACGGTTCAAAGCGGCGGCTCTCAGGCGAACTAAAACCTCCCCGGGGCGCGGCTCAGGCGTTGGAAAATCCGCATACTGAAGCACGTCCACATCGCCATGCTGATGAAAAAGGACAGCTTTCATAAAGTTTGCTCCTGTCAATCGTTATCGAAATAAATCTCCCAAAGGTGGACATGAGCAGGGTATTGGTTGCTCAAATCCAGGACTTTGATGCGCAATTGCCGAGCTGACACCGTTTGGTTAAAATCCAGATGAACCTGGGGTTGCTCAAGCGAACCCTTTGCCCGGACGGTAAATTGGCGTCGGTGAGCACCCGGCATCAGCGATGTTTCTGCAGTGATCTCCACCTCTGCGCTGCCGATAATCAGGGTCAATCCCCTCAATTCTCGGGGTTGCGGGAAAAGCAAATCGATGACCAACGGATTGGCTTCAGCGGTGCGAACGAAGGTGAAGCGATCGTTGTCAAAAACCTGGTAAATCTCACCTATATC
>JBBIPD010000341.1:0-3265 GCA_037443025.1 Chloroflexota bacterium | reverse complement strand
AACAGGGTGACATAGTAAATGATGGGGTATTTGGTTGGGCTGGGCTGGTAATGCCCCAACCAGGCGCTGGAAAAATTCTCCGTGGCATCCGGGTGGCATTTGCGGCAGGTGGCGAGCAGGTTCTGTTTGATGACTTTGCTTTCCGGGTCATCGGTGGTCGCGATATCGTGCACGCCGTGGCAGTCCACGCACACCGGCTTGTTGGTCTCCTGCCCGGGGATTTCGGCTTCGAACATGACCGTCACCCCGTGAAAATCGGAGATGTACGAGTTCAGAACGTTGGTGTTCAGCCCATACTTGGACATCAACTGCTCATCGGTGTGACATTTGGCGCAGATGTTCGGCGATTTCAGGTGAAACCCCGGGTCAAGCGGACCTCGGATGCTATGCACCCCGTGGCAATCGGTGCAGCTTGGCGTATCTGGATTGCCCTCGCCAATCAATGCCGCGCCGTGCACGCTGTCCTTGTAGATGTCATAGATAGCCGAATGACACCGCTCGCAGGTTTGGGGGATGGCGGAGCGGGGTTGCTCGCTGAAGGATTTAATGTTATGGGCGCCGTGGCAGTCGGAGCAAACCGCCGCGTTCAAATTGCCCGCCTCGAGCGCCTGGGCGTGAACGCTGTCCTGGGTCTGCTCATAGACCCCGCTGTGGCAGCGGGCGCAGGTCTGATACATGCTCACGGTGATTTCGCGCAATGTCCTTCCTGCAAGCGGGGGGTGCGGGTAGGCGGTGATGTCGGTGTGGCATTGGACGCAGGCGTAACCTTTACTGCCATGGATTGAGTTGTTATAGACCTCCTCATCCACTGTCAGGTACAGCACCTCTCCGGAGGGGAGGGTGATGGTCTGATCGGGCGCTCCGTGACAACCCAGGCAGGTCTCATTCGCCACGCCGGGTTCCGGGGGCGGGTTATTTTGGGCTGAGGCGACCCCAGCCGCCAGCGTCAGGCTGATTAGAAGGACGCCAATTGCACCAATCATCAGGGCGAAGCGACGCTTGGCTCTCAAATGCTCACCTCCTTGTGTGTTCCACAACCGTCAAACCGCCTGCAGGGTGGTTGCAGCGGCTCGATCCGTCTTTCACGGCTGCTCCGCAGGCTGGTCATGGTAACCGCTGGCTGCCTGAATCAGCTCTTCGTCGGTCTTGGGTGATCCCAGACCGCTCCCGTGGCAGTGTCGGCAGGCGAAATCCAAGCCGATTTCGGGCAGAACACCTGTCCCATCCTCGGAAAATTGAACAATCTGGCTGGCGTCTATCACCATACGATGCGAACGAAAATCGCCGGTGAACTTTTCAGCGTCGCCGGTTGCCACTTGAATCAGGCGCGGCATATGGCATTCGACGCAGGGCGTGCCCATCGCGGCGTGGACGGGGATGTTTTGATACTTAGCCTGCTCCCAGTGGCAGTCCTGGCATTGGGTCTTGACCGCTGCTACGCCGTTCTGGCGGGCTTGCGCCACGCCCAGATGTGGGTCGTGGCAATCCACGCAGTCTAACACGGCATGCTTGCCCTGGCTGAGTTCGCGATACTGCTCATGGAAGGAGATAAACCCGTTCTCCACAAGCGGCGCGGCGCTACCCTCTGAGACATGGCAGCTTGTGCAGGTGGATGCGTCCCGCTCGATGCGCATCGAGAAACCGCCGGGGTTCGTGATATGCTGGCTGCCCGGTCCGTGGCAGGCTTCGCAGCGCACGCCGTCTTGCGCCCAACTGCCAACCACCCCCGCCAGGTTATCCTGGTTGCCGGTGGGGTTGTAGCCTGTGGTATGGCAGACGGCGCAATCGTACTTTAACCCGGCTTCACCTGTGTGAAACGAGGTCCAGCCGCCCTGGCTGCTGGTGATTGGGTTGGCGAAATTCCACTCATTCTGGTACGCGGCGTTGCCAGAAGCCCCCGGGGCGTCGGTGATGAGAAACCCTTCCTTGTTGACAAAACGCGCTCTCCAATTGTATCCACCCACAACGTAGAGGATATCCTCCCAGGTATACCCTTCGGGGGGATTGCCCAATTTGGTGAAGGGAAAGGATGGCGCTTGCCCGTCCTGAACTTTGGTCAGGACGTTTGGGTGTCCGGATTTGATATAAACATCATACACCTCCTGGTGGCAGGCGGCGCAGGTGGCGTCTCCAACATAATTTGCTGCTCCACCGCCGGCTGACTCTGGGGGTACGCCCGGAGGTCCGGCGGGTCCCTCTTTACCGGGTGGACCTTGCGGACCTTCCGGTCCCGCAGGTCCTGCCGGTCCTGGAGGTCCGGGGGGTCCTTGTGGACCGGCGCAGGCTGCAAGCAATGCCAGCGCAATCAGCATCGCCCCAATTGTCAGCACCCATTTGTATTTCATCGTCATTCTCCTTCATCGCGCTCGTGATTTCTCTTCTTGAATTGCCAGGATAAGCAAGGGTATAGCTTTGCTCATTATAGGTTTAAACTCAATATATGGGATATTTACCCCATAGACGGTGGGTATTATAACCTATTTATGAGTGCAGGATTAATTATCTTGGTCATACATTTATTGTGATAAATGACACATCCGAACCTGCCTGCAAGAACCCCGCTCTGCGTTGATGTCCCCCGTTTTGATGGATTGCTTACGCTCCAGGGATTGACGAGCAGCCGCCCCGGTCGTATTGCCCGCTGAAAAACGTGCGAAAAAATTGTATAATACAGGTTGAACGCGCTGTAAAACGCGCGTCTCGCACTGCCGTGGATGATTGTCTGGCTGATGAATAACAAGGAGTGACCATGGACGAAATTGAAACGCGAATCTCTACCGTTGATGTGGGCAACCGTCTGCGCCAGTTGCGCCAGGAAAGGGAGATGTCCATGCGCTCTCTGGCTCGCGCCAGCGGGCTTTCGACCAATGCCCTGAGCATGATTGAGCGTGGTCGGACCTCGCCATCCGTCAGCACGCTTTACAAGATATCCGAGGCTTTAGGTGTGCCGATAACCGCCTTCTTCCGCATAGAACCGCCCAGGCAAGAGGTGGTCTTCCGCAAGGCTTCGGAGCGCCGCCGGGTGCCTTTTCCACGCGGCGTCTGGGAGGGTTTGGGGGGAGAGTCGTTCGTCGGGGGGCTGGAGCCTTTCTTGCTCACTCTGGATGTCGGCGCCAGCAGCGGGCGTTTTGGCATGCTCCACAGCGGGCATGAGTTTGTCCTGTGTCTGGAGGGTACGCTGGAATACGAAGTAGAAGACCAGCGATATATTCTGGAGCCGGGCGACAGTCTGCTGCTCTATAGCGACGGGGTGACCGAGTCGCGC
>JBBIPD010000340.1:0-3282 GCA_037443025.1 Chloroflexota bacterium | reverse complement strand
AACCCATGACCCCGTTCTTACCAAGAACGTGCTCTACCGACTGAGCTATGAGGGCGTCCGTACCATGACTAAGCGCCGACAGGTGCAGGGCTTACACCCGTCAGCTCTAAGTCATCCAGGTGGGCGGTGAAGGATTCGAACCTCCGAAGGCGTCCGCCAGCTGATTTACAGTCAGCCCCCTTTGGCCACTTGGGTAACCGCCCAGATGATAAATTATACAACCATCAAGCCGTCTTCGGTCAAAACCGTTATCAGCTCGAGACCAAAGCTGAAGCGCTCAGCTTTGATCGCCAACCGTCAACGGAAGCCGACGATGGGAATCGAACCCATAACCTACCACTTACAAGGCGGTTGCTCTGCCGATTGAGCTACGTCGGCGGACCAGGACAGCGCCTGCGCTAAGGCGAATGGCATTATACCAGAGGCGCTTAATCGCGACAAGGTTAACGCTTGCGAGGGCACTAAATCGTGATGTGGATCAATAAACCCGAGGTCTGCGCCATCCAACCCCAATCAAGACAAGGAAGTGCTCTCATTCAGTATGTCGTTTTCGGCGGGGGAGGAGTCTATCAGGGTTTAAGGTAATCGTCAATAGCTAAACATTAAAACCAGAAAAATTGCGCGCCTGCCATGCCAGGAATAAAGCAATCGAACCCGCCACGGCTGCATTATAAGAATCAATCCTGCCCCGCATTGGCAACTTCAATAACCCATCACAAGCCGAGCGTACCAACGGGCGGATTCCTTCCGCCTCATTGCCGATGACCAGAGCCAGTGAGCCATCCAGGCGTATTTGAGCGGGGAGCATCGCCTGCGGGCTGTTTTCCAGACCGTACACCCATACGCCAGCCTCTTTCAAGCGGATGATTGCCTGACTCAAATTAACCTGAGCCACTAACAGGAGTTCGCTTGCCCCGGATGAGGCGTTCACTACCGCCGGCGTTATGGTCGCCGTGCGGCGCAGCGGCAACAACACCCCATGCACGCCGACAATTTCGCCGGTTCTCAGCAACGTCCCCAGGTTCTGAGGATCCTGGAGCGTATCCAAAATCAGGATGATCGGTTGCTCATCCGAGCGAC
Source organism: Chloroflexota bacterium (assembly GCA_037443025.1). Classification (GTDB taxonomy): domain Bacteria; phylum Chloroflexota; class Anaerolineae; order Anaerolineales; family UBA4823; genus JAQBDA01. Next base: position 2,202 of record JBBIPD010000340.1, on the reverse strand, counting down.
TGGCTCGCTCGAGTATATCGTTGAGGTTAGAGTAGGGATAACCGCTCGCCTCTAAAGCCACGCCTTGATGCTTATCTGCCAGCGCGTCTAAACTGCTGCGTTTCACCTGCTCGACGAGGATGCGCTTTGCGGCACAAATCGCCAGAATATCCGCCAGACGTCCCTTCTCCTGCGCCCCCTCTGCGACCATGAGGCGGAAGAGATGCCGCCTGCCAGCCCGTAAAGTCTCATAGACGGCGTTCCTGCCATAAATCCACTCGCGCATGAATCACCCCAAAATCAGCGCCCGTTTTCCATCCGGTCTTCCAACCGAGCAAAAATCATCCTTCCGGCGGCAGTCTGAAGGACTTTGGTCACCATTACCGTGGCTCTGGTATTGAGATATTCTCGCCCATCTTCAACCACAACCATCGTCCCGTCGTCCAGGTAACCAACCCCCTGCCCAACTTCTTTCCCCTCCTGAATGATCTCCACTTCCAGGGTTTCACCTGGCAAAAGCACCGATTTGACTGCATTCGCCAGCTCATTGATATTCAAGACTGCCACCCCTTGCAACTCCGCCACCCGATTGAGATTGTAGTCGTTGGTCAGAATCGGGCAGCGCAGCTGGCGGGCAAGGATGACCAGTTTATCATCTACTTCGCGCACCCCTTCCACATCAATGTCGCTGATTCGCGCCGGCACGGTGGTGTCTTTCTGTAATTGCGAAAGCACTTCAATCCCCCGACGACCGCGTTGCCGGCGCAAGCTATCGGATGAGTCGGCAATATTCTGAAGCTCATTCAAAACAAAGCGCGGGATGACCAATGTGCCCACCAAAAAGCCGGTCTTGGCAATATCGGCAATCCGCCCATCAATGATCACACTCGTATCCAGTAAGATGGTCCGGTTGCCATCCATACCGCCCAACCCGGTCTCGCCGCCAACCCCCGATCTCGCTGGCAGATTCAGGCGCAACATCGAAAAAAGATCGTTCTGGCGCATCACAAACACCGATATCCCCAAATAACTGAACAGGATCACGCCAATAAACGGAAGAATGTTTCTGAATGGCTCAGGAAGCAACGAGAGTGGAAAGGCAAGCAAAGCCGCAATCACCAAGCCCGCCATCAACCCCGCCAGACCCGCTAACAAGGTTTGGGCAGAAATCTGACTCAATAATCGGCGCAAGGCTCGCGCCGGGCGGGTGGTGATGAACGGAGTAAGCACCAAGCCAATCAAAGCCCCCAACATGCCCAGGATAATCGCATATAAATCTGGCTGCCCCCCCATAAGTTCGCCCAGGTATGCGCCCCAATAAGCCCCCAGGATAAATAAAACGACCATACCGACAATGCGAAGGATAAATTCAAGACTCATAATAAAAGCTCCCGAAAATAAAAAGAGCGCCCAACTGCTGCGCTCATGCGAGTCAACAAGAAGCCAAAAGATTCTTTGGCTTTTCTCCTATATTTTCTTTGGAGGCGCCGCTTGATAAATCCGAAATAAAATTTTGGCGCCTGCTCAGAAATAAAGACTCGCGATGAACGCAATCAATCGCACCCCGGAGAATAATTGATAAACAATGGTGGGATGCAATATGATTATATAACAAAAATGACTTCAGCGGTCATCGCGTCTCCACCCCGTCTTCTCCTCACAATACGACTTTTGGAAACTCACATTCCGGTCTCGTTTCTTGGACGCATAGACTATAATTGTCGCCATCATTCATTTGACTCCTCCTCCACCAGAATCCCCGCCTGGGGGTTAAGCCATATCAATCGTCAAGGAGAAGCGCATGGCATCCATCAGCATGGCAGCTCAACCAGAGATCACTGATAAGGAATATAAACGGCGCATCTGGGCATGGACCATGTACGACTGGGCAAACTCTGCTTTTGCCACCACCATCCTGGCGGCTGTTTTGCCGGTCTACTACAGCCAGGTTGCAGGGAAAACCCTCCCCAGCCCGGCAACTGCCACCGCCTACTGGAGCGCGGGTTTAAGCATCTCTCTTTTTATCGTCGCCATCCTGTCGCCCATTTTGGGGACGGTGTCGGATGTGATGCGCGGTAAGAAACGCTTTCTGGCGTTGTTCTTTGGTATGGGCATTGTCGGCACCGGGTTGCTGGTGCTGGTGGACACCGGAGATTGGCTGCTCGCCTCGATCCTGTTCATATTCGGACGGATTGGCTGGACGGCGGCTAACGTTTTCTATGA
>JBBIPD010000339.1:0-3293 GCA_037443025.1 Chloroflexota bacterium | reverse complement strand
GTAGCTGGTGTTCGACCGTCCATAATCCCCCGCTTCGAACCGCGTGGTTTTTTTATTTATACATGATATCTGCTATTAAAGCTATAAGCCTTACGAGATTGATAATTCTCAGAAAATGGAGCAATCAAGCCTGGTGTACAGGGCAGGTAAAAAAAATCGCTGCACCCAGGGAGATCAATGGGTGCAGCCCGAATTCTTCGTGTATTTACCATCAACCCGAGGGCGAATGGGATATCTGGTTACATCCGTTCAACCTGATAGGGTATCTCGGTGATGACAATCCCTTTTTTGAACAGCAGGGCAAAGCGCAACCACAATGCGGTTTGAGTGTGCAACAAATTCGCCCAGCCTCTTTCGGGGACGAATTGCGGCACAACCACGGTGATGATCTCGCCGGGTTGGCGCAACGAAGCAATCTTTTCGATGTAATCTACCAATGGTTCGAGCAATAAACGATATTGCGAATCAAGAATCACCAGGCGGGTGTTGTCTCCCCAAACCTCCCATTTCTTGCGGACTTTCTCCGCATCCTCCGGGTTAATCGAGACATGAACCGCGGTCACATCTGGGGAGAGTGAGCGGGCGTAGTTTAACGCCTCTAACGTGCCTTTATGAACGCTGGAAATTGGCAAAATCACCCGATGGCGGTGAATCCGCTTGGGCATCATATATTCATCAAGAGACAGGTTTTTCGCCAGGTTTTTGTAATGGCGATGGATTGTTAAGAAGATTACTACCAGGGTAGGCAACAGCAAAAGAACGATCCAGGCGCCATCCCGGAATTTAGTCACCGCAAATACCATCATCACGATTGCGGTGCACACCGCTCCGAAGCCATTGATTACCATCTTGAGCATCCAACGCGGGTCATGCGCCAGGGTGGAACCGGGCTCTTTGAGGGTTTCGCCGGGCTTGAGATGCCCAGACTTCCACCAACGTCGCGCCATGCCGGTCTGCGACAGGGTGAACGACAGGAACACGCCGATGGCGTAGAGAGGAATCAAACCGGTCACGCTGGCATTGAAAAGCACGATGATCAAAGACGCAATCAGCGCCAGAACGACAATACCCCGAGAATACACCAGGCGGCTACCGCGAAAGGTGAGCTGTCGGGGTAAGAAACCATCGGCAGATTGGATTGCGCTCAAACGAGGGAAATCGGCAAAGGCAGTATTGGCTGCCATGATGAGGATGATGGTGGTAGAGCTGATTAACAGCAAATAAAGAACATTTCTACCGCCATATATTGTGCGAGCTAGCTGAGAAATGACCGTCTCTGATTCGGAAGGGATTGCGCCAATCTTTCCAGACAAAAAAGTGATTCCCAAAAAGAGCGTGCCCAGGATAATCGACATCGCGATGAGCGTCAAACCGGCATTTCGGCTGCGCGGTTCGCGAAAGGCGGTGATGCCGTTAGAGATGGCTTCAACTCCTGTCAGCGCGGTTGTCCCGCTGGAGAAAGCATGGAGAATTAGAAACAGAGAGATTGCCTGAAACGTTCCAACCGTCTCCAGGGGCGGTGGATCCACCACTGTCCCCAGGACGCCGGTGAGGTATCGGAAGAAACCGACCAACAAAGTCATCGTCATCATGCTGAGGAAGAAATAGGTGGGTATGGCAAACGTAATCCCAGATTCTTTTACCCCTCGCAAATTAACCAGCATGATGAACATCACCATTGCGACAGCGATGATCGCGCGATAAGAGAAAAGCGCAGGATATGCCGAAACAAGTTGGGCGACCCCGGATGAGACGGAGACCGCGACCGTTAAGATATAATCGGTGAGCAAAGCGGCTCCGGCTGTTTGGGCTGCCAGCTCACCCAGATTATCCCGGGCGACGATATAAGCCCCGCCGCCGCCGGGGTAAGCGTGAATCGTTTGTTCGTAAGAGATGGTGACAACAGCCAACAATGCCACGATCGCTATCGAGATGGGGAAGGCATATCCAAACGCCCCTGTCCCGGCAGCGGCAAGGATCACCAGGATTTCCTGGGTGGCGTACGCTGTAGATGAAAGGGCGTCTGAGGCGAAGACCGCCAGACCAATTGCCTTACCGATGGTCTGATGCGGGGCATCGGCGGTTGCCAGAGGGCGACCGATCAACCAGGTGCGCCAGTTGCGCGGCGGGGCTTTCTCGACCTCCCGATACAGGATATTGTCGCCCTGGGTATCTTCTAATGGAATTTGAACACTCATATCCGAATATCCTTCCGAAGCCGGCGTATTAACCAGCTTGCCATACGTCCGGCAAATCAACAATCGGCTTATATTATAATTTGCCTTTACTGATCCAGGAGAGGTCTGTATTGAGATTCGGGATGGTTGCCTTCTCCTTCTACCCCGATACCCATCTTAGCAGCCCGGATAAGTTCTCATAAGGCATAGAACCAAAAATTAGACAGAATGAGAGGTATTTATGAGATATCTTCAATTAGCTTTATGCGTAATACTTTTCACAGTTCTATCTGCCTGCGCAAGAGGCGCCTCGCAAAACGGTATCAAAGTCGAAGACGCCTGGGTGCGAGCTGTTTCTGTCATGTCAACTCAAAATCAGGGGCAAATGGGTGGGAGCATGAGCGCGGCTTACATGCGCATCTCCAATTCCGGGGACAATCCCGATCGTTTGCTGAAAGTCTCCAGCGATGCCGCGACCAACGTCGAAATGCATATCAGTGAGATGAAAGATGGGGTGATGACGATGCATCCGGTTGAGAGCATTGAGGTGCCAGCCAGGGCTCTGGTGGAATTAAAGCCGGGCGGATTGCACATCATGCTCATCGGCGTCACCAGAGACCTGGCGCCGGGTGAAAAAGTGAAGCTCAGTTTGGAATTTGAGGAAGCAGGAGAAATCCAAATCGAGGCGGAAGTCCGCGCCCCATGATTGCTCAATTTTATGGTTGAGCAACCGCCGGGCGCCAGACCGGGTCGAAGTCGTCCCCTGGGGCGTCGGTCAGGCGTGTGCGCCCCGCCCCGCTGGCAGACATAATATAAATATCGTGATTGCTGCCCTCTGGCCAGCTTTCGAACACCAACCACAACCCATCGGGCGAGTACCTCGCTTCTCGTATCGGGACCGGACCCAGTTCATACCGATACTCGTTATATACGCCTTCCTTATAAGTGGCTGCGACAATCCCAGGAATGCGGCGACTCTGGCTGATTTGGGTGAACAATATCACCTCACCATCCCGCGACCACACCGGGTGTAAATTGATGTTATCTGCGCTGCGGGAGAATAATTGCTGATTGCTGCCGTCTGCGTTCATAGTCCAGATTTGTACCGGACCCTTC
>JBBIPD010000338.1:0-3293 GCA_037443025.1 Chloroflexota bacterium | reverse complement strand
CAGCTCCAGCCCACTCATCCCTGCCAGGCGCACATCGGTAATCAATAAATCAAACTTGTGGCGCGTTATCACCAGCATCCCCTCCTCTCCAGAGGGGACATCTACAATGTTCAGGTCCAGATTTAAATATTCCAGACTGGCGCGGAGCAGCTCGCGGATATCGCGCTGATCATCCACAATCAAAATTCGGTTGAAGGACATGGCGTCAAAGATTTTATCACAAAAAAATTTGGGAGTTCCAGGCGGCTATCAGCCCCTCCGAAACTCCCAATCATCGGACAGCAATGCAGGGGAGGTCAATCACTCGACGCGCCAGCACGCCACCATATGGTCGGGGCTGACTTCAATGAAGGGCGGCTCCTGGATAGCGCAATGATCGAAAGCTACCGGGCAACGAGGATGAAAGCGGCAACCCGAGGGCGGGTTGAGCGGGCTGGGCACGTCTCCCTGGAGCAGAATGCGCGTTCGGGTCAGGTTCGGATCGGGAATGGGTATGGCGGACATCAAAGCCTGGGTATAGGGATGGAGTGGATTGCGGAATAGCTCATCCCTGTCTGCCATCTCGACCATTTTGCCCAGGTACATCACCGCCACTCTATCCGAGATATGCTCCACCACACTCAGGTTGTGCGCGATGAACAGGTAAGTCAGACCAAACTCACGCTGGAGCTCTTTGAGGATGTTCAGCACCTGGGATTGGATGGAAACATCCAAAGCGGAGACCGGTTCATCGGCGACGATGAACTTGGGGCGCAACGCCAGGGCACGCGCAATCCCAATGCGCTGGCGCTGCCCACCCGAGAACTCATGGGGATAGCGGCGAGCGTGATAGTCTTCCAGCCCCACCTTGCGCAGCATCTCAATGACCGTCTCATATCGTTCTTTGGCATTGCCAATGCGGTGGATTTTCAGCCCCTCCGCCACCGACTCGCCGATCGTTGCCCGCGGGTCGAGCGAGGCGTAAGGGTCCTGGAAGATGATTTGCATATTGCGCCGCATCTCTTTCAATTCGCGACCGCGCAGTTTGAAGACATTGACCCCGTCAAAAATCACTTCGCCCGCCGTCGGTTCAATCAGGCGCAACATCGTCCGACCCACCGTGGTTTTTCCACATCCCGACTCTCCCACCAAACCGACGGTCTCGCCCTCGCGAATGGTAAAGCTGACATGGTCAACCGCCTGCACCCAGGCTCGAACACGCTGCAATACGCCGCCCCGCACCGGGAAATACTTAACCAGGTCCTTCACCTGAATGAGGTCCCATTTACCATCCTTCTTATCAGGAGTGGTTTTTAACATATACTGGTCTTTCATCGGCGATATCTTCTCCATAGAGGATTACCCACCCGCCTGTCGCTTTTCCAGGACCACCTGCGAGGATAAGGGGGCTTTAAAACCTTCAGCATCGTAATCATGGTAAAGCCAGCAACGCACATCGTGATTTTTTTCAACCGGTAACAGCCCTGGTTCAACCCTGGTGCAGATTTCCAAGCCGTACTCTACCCTGGAACGGCAACGCGGGGCAAACTGGCAACCCGGGGGAAGGTTGATCAGATTCGGCACCGATCCGGGGATGACTTCCAGTTCTTCCTTCACCACGCCCAGAATAGGGATAGAGGCGATCAACCCTTGAGTATAGGGATGCTTCGGATTGGCAAACAGCGTGCGGACATCAGCCTGCTCCACGATCCGCCCAGCGTACATCACCGCCACCCGATCAGCCATCTCAGCGATCACCCCCAGGTCGTGGGTAATCAGAATGACCGCGGTGTTCATTTTCGAGCGCAGGTCGCGCATCAGATCCAGAATTTGCGCCTGGATGGTCACATCCAGCGCGGTGGTCGGCTCATCGGCGATGAGCAATTGCGGGTTTAGCGCCAGCGCCATGGCGATCATCACCCGCTGCGCCTGCCCGCCAGACATCTCATGCGGAAAGGCATGGGCGCGCTTCTCGGCGTCGGGGATGCCCACCAGGCGCAGGAGCTCCACGGCTTTCTCCCAGGCTTCCTCCTTTTTCATTTTCTGGTGTATCTGCAGTACCTCCGCCACCTGATCGCCAACCTTGAAGACAGGGTTCAGGCTGGATTGGGGTTGCTGGAAGATCATGGACATGCGGTTGCCGCGCATATGCACCATTTCGGCTTCGGGGAGTTTCAGCAGGTTCCTGCCTTCGAAATAAATCTCCCCCTCCACCACCTTACCCGGGATGCCTATCAGGCGCATGATGGAGAGCGAGGTGACGCCCTTCCCGCACCCCGATTCGCCCACCAGACCCAGGACTTCTCCCGAATTGACATAAAAATCAACCCCATCCACCGCCTTAACCACGCCATCCTCGGTGAAGAAGTAGGTTTTCAGATTCTTGACTTCGAGCAGAGGTTTTTTATCGTTATCAGCCACAGATCGCCTCGTAAAACAATTTTTACAGCTTCAGTCTGGGATCGAGGGCGTCGCGCAGACCATCGCCGATGAAGTTAAACGCCAGGGAGCAAATGAAAATCGGGAAACCCGGAACCAGCGGCAGCCAGGGACGGTCGAACATGAACCTTTGGGTCGCCGCCAGCATATTCCCCCAGGTGGGCACCGGGTCCTGGATGCCAAAGCCCAGGAAGGAGAGCGCCGCCTCCGCCACGATGAAACCCGCCAACGCCAGGGAGGCGTCCACGATGATGGGCGCCATCGAGTTGGGGATCATGTGGCTGAAGATGATGCGCGCGTTCGAGGCGCCCATCGCCTGGGCGGCTTCGGTAAAGGTTTGATTGCGCAGCGAGAGCACCATCCCCCGCATCAGGCGCGCCGCCGTCAGCCAGCCGGTCGCCGAAAGGACGATGATAATCACCACCGCCTGGCGCGCGTCGCGTGGGCTGAGGAGCATGATGCTGCCCGCGATACGCAACACCGGATCAGGTATGGGAATCAGGTTCTCGTTCCGCAACAACATGGACGAAAGAATCAACAGCAGAGGCAAAAATGGGATAGTCAGCATGAACTCCACAAAGCGCATCAAGACGCTGTCCACCCAACCTCCATAGAAGCCGGAATAGGCTCCCACCGCCACGCCGATAATGGTCGAGATAAGCACCGCCACCAACGCCACAGTCAGCGAGATGCGCCCGGCGTAAATCAGGCGGGAGAGATAATCTCGCCCGATATTGTCCGTCCCCAGGTAATGCACGCGACCGGTTTTTTCATCCACCGTACCCGGTGAAAGGAAATAATTACCCACGGTGATATCGGTCGGCGAGAAGGGCGAGATTTGCTTGGCGAAAATCGAAACCAGGAAAATCACCGCC
>JBBIPD010000337.1:0-3305 GCA_037443025.1 Chloroflexota bacterium | reverse complement strand
ATTTGATGACACACCCACTTATGTAAAAGAATGGAGCAGGTCATGCGAAACGCTCAGCCCTGTTTTATTTTATAAGAGGTTCTTCCAGAATGTGTTAAGAGTAAGTAAAGATATATAATCATTTTGGTTAATATAAGCCCCTTCCATAGATGGAAAGAAATAACCCTCTGGACGTCGGCGCTTCATATAGAAACCCGCCATTTTGGCGGGTGAGTTAATTACTGAGGAGTTTTCGATGAGAATTTTGGTTGTGGCTTTTTACATAATGACGGGAATCCTGGCTCTTGTGGCTGGGTTGTTGTTGCTGCAGACGCTGATGGCGCGCCAATCCGTTGAAAACGCCACCCTGGGATACCAGATTCTTCTCGGTCTGGACAGGTCAATCATCGATTCTTTGGTGGGCGCAGTGCAAACGTTATTCTGCCTGGGGAGCGGGTTGTTTCTTGGCGGGGCGGCTTTGTGCTTTGCCCTGGCGCGGCTGTTGGTACACCTCAACCAGCAGAATTTGCGCATACAGGAACTCGAAGCGGAGCTACAAGCAAAAAGAGAGGCGCATTCAAGCCTCGCGGATACGTCGCAGTAGCCGGAAATTAAGCAGCCGCCTTAAACAAAAGGTAAACCATGCGCGTGGTTGAAATCAACCCCAGCAATCGCCGGCAGGTGAGACAGTTTGTTGACCTGCCCTTCCGGTTGTACCGAGATACGCCGCAATGGGTGCCGCCGTTGCGCTCAGAGGCATTGCATCTGCTCGACTCACGCCGTAACGCCTTCTTCCGCCACTCCGAGGCGGCGTTTTTACTTGCCGTGAGGGATAAGCATGCGGTGGGCAGGCTGGCGGTCTTGAATCATCGCAATTACAACAGGTTCAACAACACCAGTGCAGGCTTTTTCTACCTCTTCGAATGCGAGAACGATTTGCAGACTGCCCAGGCGTTATTCGAAACGGCTTACGCCTGGGCAGAGAAGCGCGGGTTGAACCGTCTGCTGGGACCAAAAGGGTTCTCCCCCCTGGATGGAATGGGCTTGCTGGTGGAGGGTTTTGAACACCGCCCGGCGCTGGGCATTCCCTATAATTTGCCCTACTATGCCGCTCTTCTGGAAGCGCTTGGCTTTATCGGCGCAGGCGACGTCGTTTCGGGTTATCTGAATGCTGAGACCCGGTTCCCCGAGCGCATCCACCGGATATCAGCCCTGGTGCAGCAACGGCGTGGGTTGCGGGTCGCCCGCTTTCAGCAGCGCAAGGACCTGCGGGCGATCGTTCCCAGCCTGAAAGAACTCTACAACCAGTCCATCCGGGGCACGAGCGACAACTACCCATTGGACGACGCCGACGTGCAAGCCATTGCCAACCAGATGCTGCGCTTTGCCGACCCGCGTTTGATCAAAATCGTCTATAAAAATGAGCAAATTATCGGTTTTCTATTTGCCTATCCGGACATCAGCGCAGCCTTGCAACGCTCCAAGGGGCGCCTGTTTCCGACCGGGTGGATAAGATTGTTAGCAGAGATGCGGCGCACTTCCTGGGTCAATATCAACGGCATGGGCATCCTGGAAGAATACCGTGGGCTGGGCGGCACGGCGCTGCTTTTCAGCGAGATGCAAAAGAGCATCGCCGAACGGGGCTTCGCCCACGCCGAGCTGGTGCAGATTGGGCGGGAAAACGACCCCATGCTGCGGGAGTTGCGCTCGCTGGGGGTGGATTTTTACAAAACCCACAGGATTTACCGGCGAGACTTGCCCTCTAAAACCCAATAGGTGGGAGTAGCCACCTTGCTCTGCAAAGACCGGGAGAGCTCAGGCTATACGTGCGCCAGGATTTGCTTCGTTGAGTCTTCAGGATAGGACTTCCACAACCCGATCTCCCCGGTAATAGACCCGCACCACCCGCGGCAGCAAAGAGGTTGTGACCTCGTAGTTAATCGTCTCAGCCAGGGTGGCCACCTCTTCCGCCCCAATCACCTCCTCGCCTTGCCTCCCAATCAGCACCACCTCGTCATCCTGTTGTACGCCCTCGATGGCAGTAACATCCACCACGAACTGATCCATGCAAATCCGCCCAATCAAAGGGGCGCGCTTGCCGCGAATCAGCACCGCGCCGCGGTTGGAGAGAATACGGTGATAGCCATCGCCATAACCCACGGGGATCAGCGCCGCCAGGGTCGGACGGTTGGTGATGTAAGTGCGCCCATAGCTCACACCCGAGCCAGGCGGAAGCCAGCGCAAGCGGCTGACCCGACTCTTCAGTTTGAGAACCGGTTTGAGGGGGAAAATTGGTTGCCATTCGCCAGAAGGCTCCAACCCATACATGGCGATTCCAGGGCGCACGGCGTTAAAGTGCGCTTCGGGCAAGCGCATGGTCGCCGCGCTATTAGCGGCATGGACGACCGGCGGCTGTATTCCCGCCCGGTGCAGCGCCGCAAGCACCTCTTTGAAGACCTCAAGCTGCTGGCGGGTGTAACTCTGGTCGCTCCAGTCAGCGGTGGCAAAATGGGTGAAAATCCCTTCGAGATAAATGCCGGGGAGCTGGCGCAACGCCTGCAGGAATTCCGGCGCTTCTTCCGGCATCAAGCCGTAGCGACTCATACCGGTATCTATCTTTACGTGGACAGGCGTGAGCACCCCCGCGGCGCTGGCGCGCGCCGAGAGCGCCCTGGCGAACTCCAGGGTCATCAGGCTGGGGGTCAGCCGCCAATCCACCACCAGGTCTGCCCCATCGGGTGAGGTGTAACCCATCACCAATATCGGCGCTTCAACCCCCGCTTTGCGCAATTCCACACCTTCAATCGCCCGGTGCACCGCCAGCCGTGTGGCGCCAGCCTCCAGGGCGACTTTCGCCACCGGGGCGCTGCCATGCCCATAGGCGTTTGCCTTCACCACGGCGAAGATTTCCACGCTCTCCCCCACGTGGCGTTTCAAGGCGCGCACGTTTTCGGCGAGCGCATCCAGGTCTATTTCAGCCCAGGTGACCACGCCTTCCAGGAACGTCATCCCCGTCATCATCCCCCAAGATAGGCTTCCCGCACCCGTGGATCAACCAGCAATTCTTTGCCGCTCCCGCTCAGGATAATGCTGCCGGTCTCCAACACATAGCCCCGCGAAGCCAGCCTGAGAGCCATGTTGGCGTTTTGTTCCACCAATAAGATGGTGGTGCCATCCCGGTTAATTTCTTCCAACACCTTGAAAATATCTCGCACCAACACGGGAGCCAACCCCATCGAAGGTTCATCCAGCAGCATCATCTTTCCCCGGCGCATCAGGGCGCGCGCCACCGCCAGCATTTGTTGTTCTCCGCCGGAAAGGGTGCC
>JBBIPD010000336.1:0-3313 GCA_037443025.1 Chloroflexota bacterium | reverse complement strand
CCTGAACCTGGGTAATCAGGCTTTTGTGCGCGGTTCAAAGAAGATTTCCAATACCGTGTTCCTGACCGAATCTGGGGTGAAAGCTTTGAAAAGGCTGCACGAAAAGGGCATCCGCATCACCTGCCGGATGATGCCTTCTGACCCTGATACCGATTATTGGCCAACAATTGAAAAGACTTTGCCTGAGTGGGCAAAATAGCCTGAAATTCCAAATGTAAGAATAAGAACGGAAAGGGCGGGGGTCTCGTTCGGCTCGCGCCCTTTCCACGAAATACATCCTGGGAGGCGCATATGCCTGGCAAGGGTTTGGAATACGCCCTGACAATCCAATCTCTGTTGACGCGAATTATCGAGAGCCAGATGGATAAAATCGAATCTGCGGCTCAGATTGTGGCGGATGCGATTGCTAATGATGGCATCCTTTACACATTCGGCACCGGTCACTCGCACGTCATCGCCGAAGATGTGGCTTACCGCGCTGGCGGATTGGCGCCGGTGGATGCAATCCTGGAGGCTTCGCTGACCGGACACGAAAAGGTGCGCCAAAGCGAGTATATGGAGCGAGTCGAGGGGATGGCAAAGGTCATCATAGATTACTACAACATCACCTCGCGTGACGCTCTGGTGGTCATCTCCAATTCGGGGCGGAACGCGGCGCCCATCGAGATGGCTGAGCTTGCCCGGGAGCGCGGCGCTCCTGTCATTGCCATCACCTCCCTGGCGCATTCTCAAGGCACAACCTCGCGCCATTCGAGCGGGAAGAAGCTCTATCAAATTGTGGATGTGGTGATTGATAACCAATGCCCCAAAGGCGACGCCCTGATTACAATGGAAGGGCTGCCGGTGCCGGTGGGGGCAGGCTCAGGGGTCGCCGGGATGTTTATCATGCACACAATCATCGTCCAGGCGGTTCAGAACCTGTTGGAGCGGGGCGTTCAGCCGCCGGTCTTTATGAGCGGCAACCTTGACGGAGCAGATGAATTTAACAACCGCCTGCTGGAACGCTATCGAGGCAGAATTAAAATCTGGTAAACGTCATGGTCTCCAACCAGCTCCAGGCTGCAGCCGTCGAAGTTGATATCACACCCCCTGTCGGCACCCCTATGGAGGGCTATGCTGCCCGCAAAGGGGTCAGCCAGGGCATCCATGATCCCCTGCTGGGGCAATTGCTGCTGCTCCAGGCGGGCGATAAGCGCCTGGTTCTGATCAGCCTGGATTTGCTGGGTGTGAGCCTGGATTTCACCCAGCAGGTGCGGAGGGGGATTCATCAGACGGTCGGCGCCCCGCCTGAGGGGACGTTGATTGCCTGCTCTCACACCCACGCCGGGGCGGCGGGATTCTTGCCCCCACACCCGGGTATCAGCCTGCCTCAAGACGCCGAGTTGCAGCAGATGACGGCGCGTAAGCTCATCGGAGCCGCCATCTGGGCAGAGCAATGCCTTCAACCAGCCCGCCTGGGGATTGGTCGGGGGACTGTGGCGGGCATCGCTCTCAACCGCAACGACCCTGAGAAGGGTCTGGTGGACAATGAACTGGTTTTGCTCTCTGTTGAGGATATGCGGGGTAATCCTCTGGCGGTGGTGATGAACCACGGCTGTCATCCCACCGTGCTGGGTTATGATAACCTGTTTTTCTCAGCCGATTACCCCGGCGCAGCGCGCATGACTTTGCGCCGAATCTACCCCGAGACCACGTTCCTTTTCACCAATGGCGCCTCAGGCGACGTCAGCACCCGCTTCACCCGCCGCGAACAGACCTACCGAGAGGTTGACCGCATGGGTCGGCTGTTGGCGGGCGAGGTGTTGAAGGTGATGCAGGCGATCAAGACTCAGCCCGATGCGGAACTGGACGCCAAAACCGCTGAGGTGGATTTGAGGTTCAGGTCTTTCCCTCCGGTTGAGGTCGCCCGGCAGGAGAAAGAGCGTTTGCAGGCTGAACTGGAGGCGATGAAAGCCGCGGGAGCTGCGCACGGCGAGATTCGTCGGGCGATTACCCGACTGGAGGGCGCAACCGGTCAGCTTCTTATGGCGCAAGAACTGGCGGGGCGAACATCCAATCGAAGCCAGATGCAAGCCCTGATCGTCAACGAACTGGGGATGATCGGCGTCCCCGGCGAACCCTTCACCCGAACGGTGTTGGATATCAAAGCCGGCAGCCCGAAAGCCGCCACGATGGTCATCAGCTATGCCAATGACTACCAGGGTTATTTTCCAGATGCCACATCCATTCAAGAGGGCAGTTACGAAGCCTTAATCAGTCCGTATCCGGGGCAGGTTGCCGAGAACCTGGCTGAGACTGCCTTGAACTTATTAAGCCATGAATAGTCTGTTTAATTTCGACACACAGCTTCTCTTGCAAGCCTTTGGGATGATCTTTATTGGGATTGGCGTGGTTGTCCGCCTGGGGTTGTGGAAACAATGGTATTGGCGCTCGAAAACCTCGGTGTACGCCTATATCCCCCTGGGGATTATCTTCTTTATGGTAAGTTTCAATGATGTTGTCAGGGAACAACTCGGGGCGAATTTCTGGATTTACCAGGCTTGCTACGCCATCCCGGTGGCGGTGGGGGTATGGTGGGTGGCGCGCACCCCGTCTTTTGTCAAACCGGACTGGGTGCGGTGGGTGGAGGCTTATCCGCCTCAAATATACGAGGCGATGCAGCAGGCGGCATTGAAAGATGCCGAGTGGGAGCGCCGTGTAACCAGCCAAAAGGAAGTGGAAGCCTGGGCAAAGTCGCTCGAGAGGACGAAACTCAGACCAAAGGCGGGACCCAAAACCACGAAATGACAGCCCCAAAAGGACAACATATTGCAGTTTTATGCGATTTTGACGGGACGATCACAAAAGGGGGAGTGATAGACCTGCTCTATCGCGCATTCGCCGAGCAAAGTTGCTGGGAGCTGGTGGAGCGCTGGATTCGCGGCGAGATCTCTACCATTGAGGAGATGCAGGGCTGCTTCTCGACCATGAAAGCCACACGGGAGGAGATGGAAGCTGTTCTGGACAGGGTGGAGATCGACCCCGGCTTCCCCGAGTTTGTTGAATTTTGCAAGGGACGGGGCTACTTGCTGGCGATTCTGAGCGATGGGTTGCGCTGGTATATTGATTACGTACTGACCCATCATGGAATCTGCGACCTGCCGATTTACGCCAACGAGATTCACTTTTTGGAGGATGGCTATCTCATTACCACCCCCTGGTACAGCCCGCAAACGCCGCGCCGAGGGGTCTCAAAACCGGGTATCATCCAGAATTATCGAGCTATGGGCTATAAGGCGATTTTCATCGGCGACGGACTGAGCGATATCGAAGC
>JBBIPD010000335.1:0-3329 GCA_037443025.1 Chloroflexota bacterium | reverse complement strand
GACGAACAGGGTCGTCCAACCAATTCCGGGGAGATCCCAACCACCCCCGGTCGTGCCGCCGCTCATATGGGAGGAAATCATCTTGCGCCAGATGGGATGCGCGCCCACAGGAGTAGCCCAGGCATCCACCCGCTGTCCGGAGGCGTTATACAATGCGCCGGTGGAAACCTGAGCAAAATAAACCTCGCTTTTCCCTTCATAACAGGAGAGTAACTGGTGAGGCACATCCACAACAATCCGTTTGTTTTCTACTTCGGGATGGATGGGCGCTACCTCCTCGGGCGTGATAGGGCGAAAGGCTTCGCCTATCGCCCAGAAAATGTCCCCGTACCCAAATCGTTCATTCACCCGATACCAGGTCTGCCCCTGCTCATCTCGCTTAATCTGATCCACCCAGACCACCTGGCTATAATACAGCCGAGCAGGCATCCCCGATTTTTGGCGATACTCCAACCAGGGCGAGCGCGGCGGAGGGTTGTCTAAAACTAAATCCACATAAGGCACGCTCACTTCCGCCCACATTCCCGCCCCCAGGCTGGTTTGAGGCAGCGATTCAAGCGGCGGATTGGGTCGGTTGGCGACTATTTGCAGATGAGGTGACCAGATATAGCCCTCGGGCGTTTCCACCCAGCGCTGATTGATCTCGCTCGGATGGCTGCCGACCACCTCACGCAACCAGGGAAATATCTCATCATCTACCAGTTTCCGCAGCGATGGGCTGTTCAAATTGGGGCGCGTCTTGAGTTCAGTGCCCCACCACACCACCCGCCCAAGGCGGTCTGCTTGCGGGAAATCTGGCAGGGTCGATGAATTTATCCCATAACCCAAGCCCACAGCGCTAACGCCAAGGGCAGATAACTTCAAAAAATCACGCCGAGTTATCGAATTTGCGTCTGCCATCTCGTGAATACTATAGCTTATCAGAGAAAAGACTCGGAGTTACCTCACATCAAACGCCCGAACACTCCATCTGCGCCAGCAGCATCATACCACAGGAAACATTCAGGTTATCTTATAAAAATATGAGCATAAAGCGCCCCTCAAAATAACAAACGGTGAGGTTCTCCTGCGCCCAATATTTTCGCTGCCCTCTGTCGTCTCCATCGCGCCAATTTGAATCCACTATTCTGAAATCATTTATAATCAACCCCATCCCAAAATACGCTTTCCTTGAAGGTTGCTGCGTGGATTACCAGAAGCTGGATGACGGGACTTTGCTCCGCTTGATCGCCCAAGCTCATGAAAACGCCCTGAGTGAGTTGTACGATCGCTACAGTCGGCTGGTATTCAGCATGGCGTTGAACGCCGTTGGGGATACCGCTCTGGCTGAGGAGATCACTCAGGATGTCTACTTACGTATCTGGAACAAAGCCGCAACCTATGACCCGACGCAAGGGAAAGTCACCACCTGGATTGCCAGCATCACCCGCTACCGCGCCATAGATGTGCTGCGGCGGTTAAGTGTCCGTCCCGAGGGCAACCGCACTGCCTGGGCAGAGCCGGAAGGGTTCGATCTACCCGACTCTGTGGATATTGAGGAAGAGGTGGAAATCTCTCAACGTAAACAGGATGTGCGTCGGGCGATTGGCAGCCTGCCCCCCGACCAGCGCATCGCCTTATCGCTGGCTTTTTTTCAGGGGTATTCGCACAGCGAGATTGCCGAAATTCTAAACGAACCGCTTGGCACTGTCAAAACCCGCATCCGACTGGCAATGCAAAAATTGCGCCAATTTCTACAAGAGAGCAGTCATCCTGCCGGATAAATCCAATGCGCGTTCTCCATCGTATAATCCTGCAGAGGTGGTATAGATGTTGAGCGAAGATCATCCCATAGATTTGCTTGCAGCTTACGCCCTGGGCATCCTGGACGAAGATGAGGCGCGCCAGGTGCGCCAACACCTGCAAATATGCCACGCTTGCCAGGTCGAATTGCGCTCATATCAGGATGTGGTTGAGGTATTGCCGTTGGCTGCGGCGGAGACCGCTCCCCCTCCTTCGCTGAAGGAAAAAATCATACGGCAGGCGCGGGAGACCAGACCCACCCCTCAACCCAAAACCACTCCTGGTTGGTGGGAGAAACTGAAAGACAGCCTGACATGGAAAGCGCCTGCCTGGGGGATGGTCAGCCTTGCTTTGATTGTGCTCCTGGGGATGAGTAACATCCTCCTGTGGCAGCGTTTATCAAGAGTTGAAAAAGACCATCCAGGCGCCCTGGCAACCGTACCTTTAACCAGCGGCGAATTTGCCCCTGGAGCGACAGGGTTGCTGGTTATCAGCAGCGATGGCGAGCATGGCACCCTCGTGGTGGATGGATTACCGGCGCTAGATGAGACCCACCAATATCAACTCTGGCTGATTCGCAACGGCACCCGCATCAGCGGCGGGGTGTTTTCAACCGACTCAGAAGGGTACGGCTCCTTGTGGATCACCGCCCCCGAACCGCTCGTCAGCTACCAGGCGGTTGGCATCACCATAGAACCTGCTGGAGGCAGCCCCGGACCGACGGGCGAGCGGGTTCTCAGCGGCGAGTTGTAAATCAGATTGCGCAATACAAAACCGAACAGCGAGGGGGATTATCTTTATCACCCCAAGCGTCAGGTTCTATAATCCCTTTTAACGGCAAAACGCCCATTAGCAACCGCGGTGTAACCAGAGCCCCCGCAAATGACTTGTAGCGGCTATAATTAGCTCATATCCTTATTCTCTCATCTAAACCTCAGGAGGTAATCATGTCCATC
The DNA here is from genome assembly GCA_037443025.1 of Chloroflexota bacterium. Classification (GTDB taxonomy): domain Bacteria; phylum Chloroflexota; class Anaerolineae; order Anaerolineales; family UBA4823; genus JAQBDA01. Next base: position 591 of record JBBIPD010000335.1, on the reverse strand, counting down.
GAGAGCACCCGCGCCGAAGTGATGAGTAGCATCTGGAAAGCCATCGCCCAGAGCAAGGTTGACCTGTCAGCTATCCCCCAGGATCAGCAGGAGCTACTGGTCGGCAAAATTGCCGAGAATGTGATGCTCACCATGGATGCAATCCTGGCTGAAGGACAGGAGCCGGCGAAAACCGAAAAAGCGACCGATGAGCAAGGAGAGCAGATTATTTGGGAGGGACGCCCGTTTTTGTCGCTGGTCGAATACTATATCCTCACCTCAGAGCGGATTAAGATTCGCAAAGGTCTGGTCGGAAGAGATATCGAGAACTTCGAACTCATCCGCGTTCAGGATATCGACATCAAACAGGGTGTGAGCGAGCGCATCTTTGGCATCGGGGATATCATCATCCATGGACATGATCCTTCCGACCCAACCATCACCCTGCGCAATGTCCCCAAGCCGGAGCAGGTCTATGAGACTTTACGCCGCGCCTGGCTGGAAGCTCGCAAGCGGTACGGGCTGCAATTTCGGGAGTTTATGTAAAATAGAATTGGCTCAGTCGGCGTGGTGGGCGCGGAGGGGCTCGAACCCCCGAACCTCACGGATGTG
>JBBIPD010000334.1:0-3369 GCA_037443025.1 Chloroflexota bacterium | reverse complement strand
GGATCAATCCAGGCGCATTTTAGAGACTGCCCGCGCCCTGGGTTTTCCGCTGAAAATTCACGCCGACGAGTTCGATAACCTCGGCGGGGCAGCCCTGGCGGCTGAGCTGGGCGCTGTTTCGGCGGACCACCTGGTCGTCTCATCCCCGGAGGATATCGCTGCCCTTGCCGCCAGCGATACGGTTGCCGTTGCGCTCCCTTGCACGCCTTTCGGTCTTGCGGAAAGCCAATACACCCCGGCTCAAGCCATCCTGGAGGCGGGAGGCTTGTTGGCAATCGCCACCGACCTCAATCCCGGCACTGCCTGGTGTGAGAGCATGCAGTTCGCCATCGCTCTGGCGTGCCGCTACCTGCGCCTGACCCCCGCACAAGCCATCGCCGCCGCCACCATCAACGCTGCGGCAGCGATTGGTCGCGCCCACCAGGTCGGTTCTCTCGAACCGGGCAAACAGGCTGACCTCATCTTCCTCGATGTCCCCGATTACCGCCACCTGGGCTACCGTTTCGGGGTTAATCTAGTGCACACCATCATTAAGAAAGGGCAGGTTTATTTGGCAGGGAACATCGCACCCTCTTGAGAGAGTAAGTTGCTCAAGGCTGCCAGCCTGAGCTTTTGATCCAATCATGCTCACCCTTGAAACTGCTCGTCAATGGTATTCCGAATCCGATTACGTCCACGGGTACGACCACATTGTGCGCGTCTATCATCTGGCGGAACGATTGGCAATTCTGGAAAGCGCCGATATTGAAATCGTTCGCGCCGCGGCGCTTCTACATGATGCTCAGCCCCCAAGCCTGGGACAAACGCCGCGCCAAAACCACCAACTCTTCGCCGCCGATTTCGCCCTGCAGGTGCTTCAGGCGGAGGGCTGGGAAAATCCGGCAATCGAAGCGGTGCAACACTGCATCCGCGCTCACCGCTTCAGGGACGACAGCGAACAGCCCAACACCCTGGAAGCCCAAATCCTCTTCGACGCCGATAAGCTGGACGCCATCGGCGCGATAGGCGTGGCGCGCGCCATCGGTTATTCCCTCCAGGCAGGTCAGCCGATATATTTTCCCCCTTCGACGCTGTTCATCGAAACCGGTCAACTCGAAGAAGGTGAGAAATACAGCGCTTACCACGAATTTCTGTTCAAGCTGCAGAAGCTGAAGGAACGCCTGCACACGCCCTCCGCCCGGCGCATCGCCGCCGAGAGACAGCGGGTTATGGTTGATTTCTTCGAACGCCTTGCCCACGAATGGATGGGGGAGGTTTGACAATCCGGCAAGGAATTGGCAATGCAGGGGGCGCCTTACAAAATTGTCGCTTTCAGCTCAAAATATTCGGGCTACAATCAAGATATGAACGTCCCCTATGGTCCCTTGCTCATCGTTGAGGATGTCCCCAACAAAACATCCTGGAACTCTTATCCGTCTCCTTGAAATTAAAGGTGTACCCGGTTCTGACCTCTACCAACGGTGAAGAGGCAATGGAGATAATCGAACGCGAACATCCCGCCCTGATTGTCTCCGATATCCTGATGCCCAAAATGGATGGCTTTCAACTCATCCAGCGCCTGCGCACCCACCCCAAAACCAACCAGATACCCATCATCATCCTCTCCGCGACCTACGTCACCCCAGAGGACCGGGACTTTGCCATCAAGCTGGGGGCGGCGCGCTTCCTGGAGAAACCGATTGACACCGAGGAATTCCTGCTCACCGTCGCCGAGGTGCTCACCGAGGGTGTGGCTGCCTTGCCGCCCCCGCTGGATGAGCAGGAGTTTTATCAGGGATACCGCGAGCGGCTGGAAAGCAAACTGCGCTATAAAAGCGCCCAAATCGCCCGCACCGAACGCCTGCTCGAGACCTTGCCCGAACCCCAAAAGCCAGCCTTCAGGACTCTGCTGGAAGACTCTCGGCGCCAGCTCCAGGATATCGAGCTGGAGCTGAACCAGCTCTACCGCATCCTGGAAGAGGAATCTAAAGAATGAAGCTTCTTAGGGGTTGATTATTCAAACCCAGGTTTAACCCGAACAGCGGATTTTTTGCGCTTCGTCGCGCAACATATTCTCCAAATCGTTTAAATCAACCCGGGAGGTCAAATCGAGGCTGAGGGGAGTCACCGAAACCTGACGCTTGATGAGGATGGTATAGGCGTCTGTGTTGGGGGGATCCAGATGCAGGTCGTTCGCCCGCCGATAACCCACCCGCGCCGGGTGGTCTAACGCGGTGCGCACAGGTGGAAAGATTTCAAAATAGCGATGCAACGATTGGCGGGTGATCTGCCAGGGCGTTTCCGGCGTGGCAGTGGAGGGCACATCCACCTTGAGCAAATAGACATCTTCGGGCAAGAAATGCTTCAAGAGCAGGCGTCCAAAAAAGGCGGTGAAATGGGCTGCGGCGGAGAAGTCCACCTCCGGGGAATACGACAGGTGCTTATCCTCCGAAGTCTCCAAAGAGACCGCCAGAGAGGGCACACCCAAAGCAGCCCCTTCCATGGCTGCCCCCACCGTGCCGGAGATGGTGATGCCGCTGCCCACGTTTTCGCCATAATTTATCCCCGATACGACCAGATCGGGTTTCACCGGCAGGATTTCCAACACCCCGTGCTGCACAGCCTGCGCCGGCGAACCGCCGACAGAATAGACTGTCCAATCTTTATCTCCCACGCGCACGATTCGCGCCTCTATCTTCCCATCCGAGGTGGAAGGCATGCTCCGCCCCCCGCCCGAATATTGTTCCCGCGGCGCAACCACGTGGACAAACCCAATCTCCGAGAGGGCAGCCGCAGCAGCCCATAAGCCGGGCGAGTTAATTCCATCGTCATTGGTCAATAATATCTGGCACTTCTCTGCTGCCTTTTTGTTCATCACCCAATCCATTTTTTGTAAATTGCGGCAGGAAAACCGCCGAACGGCTCTTGTTTCCGAAACCAGCGCAGAATCATATCATATCTCTCTGCGCGACCCGAAAATTCATTCCCAATCGAAAATCGAATCCAGGTCCTCATCTGGCACATCAAAGACCGAGTTGTGCGGAGGCAGCGGCTCACGGCGCATCCACTCCGGCAATCGGTCATCGGCTTTGGTGAAACCTGCCCGGGCGTTGAACTTCCTCTCGAGGCTGATGGTCTCCCGCCCCAAAACCTGCAAGATATCTCCGCCCACTCCCCAGCCGTAGCGAGCGTTGAGCAGATCGGCGATGACCTGCAAATTCACCCCAAAGCCGAAACCGGCAAAGATGCACGCTCCCAGGGTGTCATACCCTGCCATGTTGATCTGGATATTGCGCGAGAGCTGCGCCTGGATGCTGGGATCGAGGTGGTCAACCCTGGCGCGAATGGTCAGCCCGGCGGTATGGTCTCCGCCCTGGGGCGAGGTGGCGT
>JBBIPD010000333.1:0-3375 GCA_037443025.1 Chloroflexota bacterium | reverse complement strand
TCTGCTGAGGGGTTGTTCAGCCCCGATTTGAGCGACCTCAGACGCGTAAATCGGGCAAACATCCAGGCACTCGCGGCAGGGGGCGCAGTTCGTCAGGTGGGCGATGAGGCTGTCTACGTCATCAGGCAAACTGCTCCCCAATTCTGAGATCATGCGCTCAAGCGTGCGAGCGCGGCGTTCGTGGATGGTTTCGAGCATGTGTTCGTGTTGGGCAATCAGCGCCGCATCGGCTAATCCGGCGGTGATTTGACCCAATCCAACCCGGCTGGCGGTTTGGGCGTCTTTTGCTTTTACCAGGATGATTTCCTTGACCGGAAGCCCCAATAAGCACAGGCTGATATCGGCGTTGGTGGCTTCGGGATTGGTGCACATCTGACAGGCATTGCGGAAACGGTGCAAGGCGATGCCCCCCTGGCGGGCATGGCTCAGGTTCTCGCGGCTCAACTGTTCGATAGACCCCGCTTTCTGCAGGCGCCAATCGAAGTCCTCTTCCGGGAAACTTGCCAGGCAATCCACGCCGATGATGAGCCAGGAGCTCAAGTCCAGGGCTTCTCGCCGGGCGATTTCGCTCAGGGCGCGCCCTTCGCAGGAGCGCAAGACTGCGCCAAAGCGAACCCCAGGGTGGCGACGCGCTTGCTCGGCTACCAGTCTGGCAGCGTTGAGCGGCATCAGCGGCGCGCACGGATCAATCTCGGGGATATGCTCCGGCTTTTCTACCAGTTGGGGGACAACCCCGTTTTCTCCCTGATAGACCGGCGCCAGCATACCTTCCAGCTCGGTTTGCTGCCAGATATCCCGCAGGAAGCGACGAATGGCGCCCAACGGGTCTGCTTGAGTTTGGATTACCCATACATCGGACATGGTGACACCTTCCTGATCAACACTAAGAGGGGATATGTTCTGTTTGGGATTCCTGCGATGAGAGCGATTCGGAGAGGGCAATCTGCCAGCTTGTCAGAGCTTCAATTTGGTTGAGATACTGGCTAAAGCTAAAGTGATGGACGTTTATCGCGCCGGAGGGGCAGGTGGCAACGCAGGCGCCGCAGCCCTGGCAGAGGACGGGATTGACCGTCATCACCCCGCGCACCGGGTGCAGGGATAGGGCGCCAAAGGTGCATATTTCGGCGCATTGACCGCAGCCGGCGCAGAGTTCTTCGTCAATAAAGGATGTGGTGGCTTCAACCTGGACCTGACCGCGCATCAAGGGTATCAAGGCGGCTGAGGCTGCCGCGCGCGATTGGGAGATGGTATCGCTGATGTCCTTGGGTCCCTGGCAGCAACCAGCCAGGTACACGCCAGCCATGGAGGTGTCCACCGGGCGCAACTTGGGGTGGGCTTCCATGAAAAAGCCGTCGCCCGAGCGGGAGAGCTTGAGCAGGCTGGCGATTTCGCCGGTGTTGGCGCGGGCTTGCATGCCTACCGCCAGCACAACCAGGTCCGCCTCCACTTCGACCATCTCGCCCAGGAAGGTATCTTCGACGCGCACCACCACCCGATCGCCTCTGCGGATGATCTCCGAGGGGTTGCCGCGGCGGTAAAGCACGCCATCTTCTCGCAGTCGGTCGTAGTATTCCTCAAAGCCTTTACCATAGGCGCGCATATCCATATAGAAGACCGAGACGCGGGAATCGGGGAGTCTCTGGCGCACCAGGTGGGCTTGGCGGGCAGCCACCATGCAGCAGACGCGCGAGCAGTAGGGGTTGCCCAGATTCTGGTCGCGCGAGCCAACGCAGTGGATGAAGACCACATCCCTGGGGGTTTGTCCATTGATTTGCAAACCATTTGCCGCTAGGCTCTCAAACTCCAGGGTGGTGATGACCTGCGGATATACGCCATAGCCCAGTTCGGGTCGCCTGCGGGCATCGAACACCTCAAAGCCGGTGGCGACGATGATGGTTCCGGCGGGTACGGTGATGGTTTGGTCGCCCTGGCGCACCTGCGCCTCGAAATTGCCGACGTATCCACCCACCTCGGTGACTCTGGCGCCGGTCAGCGTCTGGATTTTGGGATGGGACAGAACGCGCTCCAGAAGCGGGTTAAGCATCTCACTGACAGGCTCGAGGGTGGGAAAGGTGCGGTGCAGCCTGGCGACGTGCCCGCCGAGCCGCTCGTCCTGCTCGACCAGGGTGACCTGAAAGCCGGCTTCGGCGATATCCAGAGCAGCCTGCATCCCGGCGATTCCCCCGCCGATGACCAACGCCGCCGGCACGACCGGAACCTGGCGGGATTGGAGGGGTTCAGAGAGGCTGACCTTGGCTACCGCAGAGGCGACCAGTTCCAGGGCTTTGAGGGTTGTTTCAGGTTGGTTGGGGTGCACCCAGGAGCATTGTTCTCGGATGTTCGCCATCTCAAAGCAATACGGGTTAAGACCTGCCTCGGCAACCGCAGCGCGGAAGGTGGGCTCATGCATCCGTGGCGAGCAGGAAGCCACAACAACCCGATTAAGGTTGAGCTCGCGAATATCGTTTTTGATCAACGCCTGACCCGGGTCGGAGCACATATAGGTGTAATCGCGGGCGATCACCACCCCGGGAAGCTGGCTCGCGTAATGGGTGACCGCAGCCACATCCACTGTGGCTGCGATGTTGATGCCGCAGTGGCAGATATACACGCCGATTCGAGGATTTGTACTCATGTGTACTGTTTGCTCCTCCATCTGCTGAGGTTAAGCCCTCAGGCTTTGTTGGGGACCGCCAGGCTGAGCTGGCTTTCGACCAAAAAGGAAATAAGAGATGGGACCGATGTAGTTAACGAAAGCCAGCAAAGTCCAGAGGCGTTTATCTCCGTTAATCTCCTCAGGCGATCTATCGCGAATATCCACCAGGGCGGCGATGAGCAGAGTGACCTGGACAAATCCCAGCAAAACCACCATGCTCTTCTGGAAGGGGGTTAAGTCTGCCCATTTTTTTCTCTGAAGATTGCAGGCTTTCATAAGAAAATCTCCTGAGGGTTATAAAGCTTCCAGGGCGATTTCGGCGATATCCATCACCTGGATGCGGTCTTCGGCGTTGAGGTGCTTGACCGCTTCATCCAGGGTGAGGAGACAGAATGGGCAGGCGGTCGCCAGGATTTCTGCGCCGGTTTCCAGGGCTTCCTTGACCCGCATTTGCGCCAGGCGCGTACCAGGGTTGGTGCCTTCCAGCCACATCCGCCCGCCGCCGCCCTCGCAGCAGAGGCTCTTCTCCCGCGAGCGGTCCATTTCCACCAATTTCAAGCCGGGGATGCTCTTCAGCACAGCTCGAGGTTCATCGAAATTTTTATTGTGCTTGCCCAGATAGCAGGGGGCGTGGTAGGTGACAGTCTTCTCGAATTTTCTTGAGAAAGAGAGTTTTGGACCTTCACCCGCCTCTACTCCCCGCGCGGGCAGCTATCTCG
>JBBIPD010000332.1:0-3378 GCA_037443025.1 Chloroflexota bacterium | reverse complement strand
GGGGGTAAGATCGCCTGCAAGGCGGAGATGGTATTCTGGCTCAATTCAGCCAGGCTGAGATGGTTGGCTTCCAGGGCGTCGGCAGCGGTGACCCCCGGACCGCCTGCATTGGTCAGGATCGCCATGGTACGTCCTTGCGGCGCGGGGCACCAGGCGAGCGCGCGCGCCCAATCGAACATCTCCTCGCTGGTATCAGCCCGTATCACCCCTGCCCGGCGAAAAGCGGCGTTGAAGGCGCTCTCTTGTCCTGCCAGGGCGCCGGTATGCGAGGTGACCGCCCTTCGCCCGCTGGCATACCGTCCGACTTTGAGAGCGATGATCGGCTTCTGGCGCGCCACACGACCTGCCTCTTCCACAAAGCGACGCCCGTCGCTGACGCCTTCCAGATAGAGGGTGAGAACGCGGGTGAATGGATCGGCGGCGACATACGCCAGGACATCGGTCTCGTTAACGTCCGCCTGGTTCCCCAGACTGACCAGGCGGGAAAGACCAAAGCCCTGACCCCTCGCCCAGTCAATCACCGCGGCGCAGATTGCCCCCGAATGCGAAATAAAGGCGACATCTCCGGGCAAAGGACCCGGGGGCGGCAAGAAGGTGGCATCCAGCGGGAGGTGGGTATCGAGCAACCCGATGCAGTTCGGTCCCATCAGGCGCATGCCGTAACGTCGAGCGACCTGTAAGCACTCGGCTTCAAGGCGAGCGCCCTCTTCGCCTGTCTCACGAAAGCCGCCCGAGGCGATGATGGCGGCGCGCAGCCCTCGCTCCCCGCATTCCTGCAGAGCGGCGACCACTGCAGGCGCAGGGATGAGCAGGATCGCCAGGTCAACCGGGTCTGGCACATGGGCGATGCTGGGATACATCGGGCGTCCCAACAGGCTGCCGCCGCGCGGGTTAACAAAGTGGATCATTCCCTGATAGTTGCTCTGCACCAGGTTGCGGGCAAGACCATAGCCCAACTTGAGCGGGTTCTGGGAGGCGCCAATCACGGCAATCCCTTTTGGGGAGAAGAAGGGTGTCAGCGAAGGGTCGGTAGATGACATGAAAATTCCTATCGGTGGATGCGGAGCAGGGCTTTTTGGTGGAATTTGAGGGAAAACTGATAGACGCCTTCGCGATTGAACTGCCAGCGACACTCTTCGCCGGAAAGCAGGGCTTTCTTGGGGGGTGAAGGCAGACTGAGAAAGATATGTCCCTCGGCATCCCCCGGACGTTCGAGTTTTATCTCCACCCGGCGCGGCGTCACCTTCCAGCCCGAGACCTCCAACCCCTGGCTGATATGGAGATCGCTTCCCAGATACTGGGGCTGGTTTTGGATCAAGGGGCGAACAGCCAGGAGGAGCGAGCCATGCGGGGGCAGTCTGTCGCGGAGCAACTTGCCCCGTTGCATCCGGTGTGATTTTTGGCTCCAAAACTCGCGGGCGAAGAAGGATTGTTGCGGATCCAGACCGAACTCGCGCAGGTTCACCGTGATCTCCTGGGGTTGATCGTCCCAGTTGATAAACGCCAGGAGGTGCCAGGCGCCGGAGGCGTTCTCCAGATCGAGGCGCAGGCGACTGGGGGTTTCAAGGTCGAACCACTCCAGCACCTGGGGGGCGCGCCCGATGAGGGGGAGCAGGGCTTGGGCAACCCGCAACCGCTCGGATGGCAGATTGGGCAGGTCGTCTGACACGAAGAGCGAGCCTCCGCACATGGCGATCACGGTGGCGACCGTCTGCACCTCGGCTTCGCTGAGGGAGGTGGTTTCGCGCAAAAGCAGGCAATCGGGGTCGTTGATCCACCAACGGCGGTGCATGGCGGAGCGGGTGATGGCGTTGTGGCAGGCGTAATAGGCGGAGGGGAAGCTTGCCTCGCGGCGTAACAATGTCTCAATCCCGCGATAATTGGGATACCAGGTGCGGTGAGTATCTGGACCGATGCGCATGGCATCCACCAGACCGATGGCAGAGCCAAGGGGGCAGCCGCAACCGAGCAGGAAGGTCGCCTCTCCCGCCGCCTGGCGCAGGGCTTCCAAGCCGGAGCGGAGGACCTGGGCGCGGGTGCGGGTCGGATCGCGATACCTGCCGGGCAGGGCGGCTGCGTAGAGAAAATCCAGCTTGAGGTACTGAAAGTTCCAGTCATGGGCGGCGCGGCGGACGGTTTCAACCGCGTACGCCAGCGCTTCGGGGTGGGTGAGATCGAGGGCAGTGGCGAATGTGTTCCAAAGGAAACCGGCGTTGACCGGTCTCCCGAATTTGCCGCGCAGGAGCCATTCGGGGTGTCGGGTTGCCAGTTTCGATTTAGGGTGTACGATGAAGGGCGCCAGCCACAACCCGGGCGTCAGCCCCAGGGAGAGAGATTTATCCGCCAGAGGCGCAATGCCATCGGGAAAATCCGGGGAGAATTCAGCCCAATCGCCAACCTGAGCCTGGTAGCCATCGTCAATCTGGAAGATATCGAGCGGCAGGCGAGATTGGAGTTGGTGCATTGCCAGCAGATTGTTCTCCAGATTGGCAGGGGTGATGGTGCCGGTGTATTGCTCCGAGGAGAACTGGTACCAGGAGCACCAACCGACCGGCGGATTGTTGCTTAAGATAGACGAGTGATATAAGCTATGCTGGCGGGAGACGGCATCCAGATAAACGCCTAGGGGGTCAGGGTGGTCAATCGGGATGAACTGCAGATATGCCCAATCGGTCTCGATTTGGGCGCCGGGGTCAAGGCGGGCGCGGTCGCCGTTTGCCCACATGCGCAGGGTGGGGTGGGAACCGTTAATCCTGGTCTCCAGGCTGCCAAAATGTTGCTGCTGGGAAAGAAAACCCGTCACCAGCGTCAGGCGAGAGATGCGGTCGCCAAGCACGGCGAACATATCGCTGGCGAAATGCCCGGCTCGCCAGGGGCGAGGCGTCCCGGGGTTAACGTCGCTGGGTGCTCTCAAAGGACCCAGACGGGTGCAATGAAAGCGGTCGGTTGCGCCATACACCCCGGCGTAAGACCAGGATTGCCAGCCGTTGGAGAAGAACGCAGGGTTGCGCAGGGGGGTGTTAAAGATTGCACCGCCTGAGCGGGGTTCCACCCGCAACATCTCCAGGCGTTCGATGTCGAGCGGCTGAGCGCCGAGGTTCTCCAGGCTGATCTTCCAAAGCAGAAAAGGATAACCCTCAGGAAGCGTAAAATCAATCGTGCAGCGCAAGCCGTTGGGGTCTGGTTTTAAATCAACCCGCAGGGTGCGCAGCGCTCCATGGGGGGACGAATCATCTGCGCGACTTTCAATTTTTACGGGCTGCCAGGAGTTTGCTGCCCTGAACCGGCTCGAGCCGCGCCGGTATCTCACCTGCAGCTTCACGTTCTTCAGGCAAAGATATTCATTCTGCCTGTCGGTCAGGTTCCAGGCGGCGTTGG
>JBBIPD010000331.1:0-3387 GCA_037443025.1 Chloroflexota bacterium | reverse complement strand
GAATCAACCAGCCCAGAGATGCCGCCGCGCTGATGGAGAACAGCGTCCAGACCTGTAAATAAAACTTGAACACCGTATTCATCCGCCCAATATCGCCGCGCAGGACGATGATCTCCACCATCAAAGTCAGCACCAAACCAGTGCCTATCAAGAAAAGGATAAACTTTTTGGCGTCGGAAATTCCGGGTCTGAGGAGCAACACCCCTGCCCAGGCTGCCAGAGGCAGCACAAACCAGGCAATAGCCACCTTGAGCAGAAGCAGAATCGCCACCAAGACAAGAAGCACAACAAGCGCAAATTGAATCAGCAGTTTATAAGGCTCGAGTTTTCTCAGGGATGATAGAGGCGTGGAGGCAAGCCAATCGCGGGTCTCCCAAATCATCCAACTGACAATCAGGAACAAGAACACACCCCAATGCACCAGATAGGCGCTCAGAGGGGTATGGCTGTATTTCCAGAGTTCAACCTTGTTATAACCGTGGGCGTACCAATCTGAAATCGGTTTAAAGAGGAGCAACGAGAGCAGCGTCAAAAGTAAGACGCCCCCCGCAGCCACAAGGATACGCTGACTGACGAGAGGTAGCTTATGGAAGAAAGGCAAGAATTTGCCACCCCCGCGGTTTCGAGGTTGATAATACCTGCCAATCGTGTAGACAATCGCCACACAGCCCAGGGCAAGATAGGGGTAGAAATCCCAGGTATTGGTCGGGCGGAGAGCGCCAATTGCCAGTCCGCCGAGCGCGTATCCGGCTAGCATGCCGAAAAACCCTTTCCAGCGGTTCCGCCCCAAAACCACTGCCAGGGCAAACGACAGCGCCAACAGGGTGATCGGCAGGGCAAGCAGGTGGGCGTGCAGGTCGGCATACAGCACTGTGAAGAAGGGGAATTCGGTGATGGGTTCCACATCGCCAGGGGCGGGGATGGCGCGGCTGGGTAACCAATACCAATCCCCAATGCTGTACGGCAATGAGGCGCCTCCCAGGGCGCGGACAAAGCCCTGGAAAGCCCACATCAGGCGGGTGAGCAGCCCGGCGTCGTCAATCACACCACCTGGGGCTGCCAGGTGCTGATAGCCCTGGTAAATCATCTTGGGGATGCCCAGATTTCCCAGGAGCGCCATACCAACCGCACCCGCCAATCCCACCCAAAAGGCTCGGCTAAAAAACGAGTAGCCTCTACTGCGATGGGGTGCCACTGAAGCAAGATTCCATGCCAGCGAAAACGCCCCCAGAGCGATCAAAGCAAACAGGGTGGGTAGAATCAGGTTATAGGCAATAGCAGGGACGATACCCAGCCATTTTGTCAGAACCCCAACCAGAACAAAACCGTAGTAGTAGTAATTGAGGTAACCCCCTGCGTACCAGGGATCGTAGGGTGGGAAGGTGGTGCTTTTTAAAATGGCGTTGAAGTAGGCAAAATCCATGGGTTTTTCGCCGCCCTTCCAGGGATGCCATAAATCGGGATTGCCCAGACGAATGAGCAAATCCAGGACGAAAAACGCCAGGAAGACGAGTTCCACCGATAGAAAATACTTGCGTCGCTCACGCAGCTCCGCCTGCAAGTCCACCCTCTGATAAATCGCCGCCACCAGGCTGATCAACAAGATGAGCAGGAAAGCCAGAGTGATGGTGCTCCGGCTGAAAGGTATCCCAGCCGAACCCGCCAGCCACACCAGATAAGAGAGCAGCAACATACCTGAAATGCGCGCCAGGGGGTAACCATGGTCGGGCAAACCCGGCAGAGCCAGGCGCACCAGGGGATAACTCGCCCAGCCCAGCAAAGCAACAACAAGATACCACAAGACTACCGCCAGAGCAGGAAAGCGATTGTGCAAGGCTTGGGTATCGAACAAATCAGACCAGGTGCCGCCAGCTTGCTGCGCCTCCCAGCGCGAGAGCGGCAGGAGCAGGTTCGCCGGGTAGGAACCCGCCCGTTTGGGCGTCACATGGACAACCTTGGAGAGATCCACCGCGCCCAATATCGCCGCCGCTTTTTGTGGGTCATAAGCATCATTCTTCTTGAAAATCAGCACCTTGGGGTGATCGTACACCGTGAAAGCTTCCTCTGCCCATTGATCGTTAATCCTCAAAGGACCTATGGATGGATCAGATTGGAAGACTTTGACCAAATCAAAACCCAAATTGCCCTGGTACATCCCGGGTTGGGCGCGGATGTAGCAAGCCTGAATCGACTCCCCAGCCGGGCAACCCAGCAGGTTGCGGTAATAGACCGTGGTCATTGGGAAGCGCTCCGGCAGCCGCGGCAGACTGCCCCACTGACGGTTGGAGCTGATGAGGATGTAATCCGCCTGATCCAGGATGCCCAAAAAGCGATCCAGCTTCTCCTGGTTGTCATCCGGATACATATTGAAATTCAATCCAGGCGGATAAATGCCGCCGAAGCCGTCGTAGCCGTCCAGGCGCAGGGGTAAGCCGTCATCCCAATCCCCCTCATTGGCAGGCGCTGCGCCGGTGAGCGTGATATTCCCATTGCCGTTCTCGATGCTCAGGGTCAAGCGATAAGATTGACCTTGACTGATCGGCAGAGGGTTATCAAGCGCTAGAGTGATGCCCTCCCCGCGCCCATCAGAAATGGGTTGAAAATCCCCACTGACCCTCGCCTGAGCGGATATCTGTGGCTCGCCGACCGAAGCGATGGTCAGGGACAGCGTTTTGCGGCTCGCCCCTGGCTGGATATCGAGCACATGCGGTAAAAACACCGCTTCCAGGTTACCGCTGGCTCGCGCCGTAAAATCGGTCGCATATGGTTGCTCCGCCTGGAGCATAAATCCACCGGGAAATGGCAATGGCTGGCTGTAAACTCCCTCATCTGTCTGTATCCGCAGATTTATCGGACCGGGGATATTCTGGTAAATCCAGCGCGAGGCTTCGATACGGGTAATGGGGCGGACATAAATCCGGGTAAAAGCATACGCCCAGGCGTAAGTTCCAGACAGGACTGCCGCGCCAACCACGACTGCCAAGATGGGGTAAAATCGGCGTCTCGCTCCCTGCGACTCCCTGCCGCGATCGTACATCGCAATGACCGCCCAGCCGGCGAAGATGGCAAGCGAAGGGTAAATGGGCAGTTGATAACGCATGGTAGGGTTGGACTGCAACGATTGCCAGATAAAATACAGCACCGTCCATCCCCAAAGCAAAGCATGGCGTTGTATCTCCTGCCTGCTTGGCGTCTTATCTGCCAGCATGCGCCAGCCTGCCCAGAGAACGCCCGCCCAGGCAAGCATACCCAGAGGCAGACCCAGCCCCCACAAAACCAGGTTCTGCCCCGATAACCTGACCGGTCGCCGCGCCCATTGCATCGCCGGGGGGAAATCCTCTTCCCCGCTCGCCTGATTGGGTTGTTCCCGAATTTGATGCAACCATG
>JBBIPD010000330.1:0-3388 GCA_037443025.1 Chloroflexota bacterium | reverse complement strand
CACAATTCTAAAAACTGTCCGAATCTTCCCCCCACCGGGATCACCAACCGCCCCCCATCGTCCAGTTGATCCAGCATCACCCTAGGCACCTCCGGCGCGGCAGCGGTCACCAGGATCGCCTGATATGGCGCATATTCCGGCAACCCTTGCGAACCATCCCCCACATGAACGTGGACATTGTCAATCCCCAGGCTGCTCAACACCCTCACTGCCCGGTCGGCTAATTCCCGGTCACGCTCGATGCTATGCACCTCTCGCGCCAGCCTGGAAAGGATAGCCGCCTGATAACCCGAACCCGTCCCAATCTCCAACACCAATTCATCCCCCTTTAAATTCAACAGTTGGGTCATCAAAGCGACGATGTACGGCTGGGAGATGGTCTGCCCACCGCCAATCGGCAAAGGACCATCGCTATACGCCTGACGGCGATGCTGAGGCAACACAAACAAATGGCGAGGCACGCTGCGCATGGCTTCCAGAACACGCCGGTCACGGATATCACGACCGATCAGTTGCTCTTCCACCATACGGTCTCGTTCGGCGCTGAAAATCGACTCGTTGTCCATTCGACGCTCGTTTCAATCCATCCGTTCAGTTAAGCCCCATCCCCAGGAACGAGCGCCAGAAATCATCCCGCTCTCCGGGGATGAAGGGCAGATAAAGCGCCAGGCGGTCCACCAGCCCGGCATACCTTGAACGTAAAGCCTGCGGCAGATCAGCCGGCTCTGCCACCACGGCAAATGTCTCGAGCATCTCGGGGTTGATCAGCCCCGGCATCTCTCCCCAATTACCCCGCGCCGCCAGGGCAGAAAGCTGGCTGGCAACATCTTCCCAGCCGTGCTGCGCCATCACCGCCCGGTATGAGGGTGTCGAAGCATAGAAAGCAATCTGGGCGCGTACAAACAACTCCTCTTCGGGGGATGTCACCACAAAGGCAGTCGCCGCAACGGCGATATCCGGGCGCGCTCTACCCGAACGCGCCGCTCCCGCCTCGATTGCCGGGAGAAGCACGCCTTGCAGGTAATCAACGCTATGAAACGGATGCACCAGAAAGCCATCGGCGGCTTCACCTGCCAGCCGCGCCAGCCCGGTATTGACCCCCGCAATATAAATCGGGATGTCTGGATGCTCGATACGACCGGGGTTAAAAAACGGCGTCATCAGATTGATCCGGTAGTACTCTCCCCGAAAGTCCAATTTATCGCCCGTCTGCCAGCTCTTCCAGAAGGCGCGGATGGCGCCGATTTGCTCAGACAGCTTGCCCACGACCGATTGGGGCCAGGGCATACCAAACCGCCGTTCGATATGCGCCTTTACCTGAGTGCCCAAGCCAAGGATAAAACGCCCACCAGAAGCCTGAGCCAGGTCCCAGGCGGTGTAAGCCAGATTGGCGGGGCTGCGGGCAAACGCCACCGCCACCGCTGTGCCAAAATTCAACCTGTGGGTGTGTTCAGCGATCAATGCGCAGGGCAAAAAAGGATCATGAATGGTCTCGGCGCACCAAAGCGCCTGAAACCCCATCTCCTCGGCAGCCTTTGCCACCCTCGGGATTTCCTTCAGGGGCACAGGAGGCAGGTTTGCATCCAGTTTCATCCAGGTCTCCAATCCGTTAAGAGAGCAAATAAGCCACAATCCAGCGGGTGGTCGCAATTAACGCTTCCAGGTGGGTGCGCTCGTAGTTGTGCGAGGCATCCACGCCGGGTCCAATCAGCGCCACCGCCACATCTCCGCCGGCGCGCCAGTAAGCCTCTCCATCTGAACCGTAATAGGGATAGATATCCACCTTGTAAGCGATCTGGTTGGCTTCGGCAAGCTGGCGCAGGCGCTGGCTCAGCCCGTGGTGATAAGGTCCGCCGGAGTCTTTAACGCACAGTGTGCTGTGGAATTCATCCGAAGTCTGACCCTCGCCCACCGCTGCCATATCCACCGTCACCAATTCCGCCAGATCGTCCGGAAAACCCGTCGCCGCTCCGTGACCCACTTCTTCGTAATTGCTGAAGAGCACCACCGTGGTCTGGGTTGGGCTGAGACCCGCGTCGTGGAGCGCCTTCAGCGCCGCCAGGATGCACGCCGCACAGGCTTTGTCATCCAAATGACGGGAGCGGATGAAGCCATTGGTGATCTCCAACCGCGGGTCGAAAGCCACAAAGTCGCCCACCTGAACGCCCAGGGCGCGCGTTTCGTCGGCGCTATCCGTGCGCGCGTCCAGACGCACCTCCATATTCTCGTCGTCCCGCTTGAGTTCGTTGACCTGACTGCCGTGCACATGCCCGGAGGCTTTGGTCAGCAGCAGCGAGCCGCGCACTGGCTCGCCCTTTGCGGTGAAGACCGTGCAACCCTCGCCCTCGACCGTGTTCCAGGCAAAACCGCCGATTTTGGTCAGTTTCAACCGCCCGTTAGATTTTATCTCTTTGACCATCGCCCCCAGGGTATCAATGTGGGCGGTCAGACCGCGTTTGGCGTCTCGCCGCCTCCCGCTCCAGGTGGCAACAAGCCCCCCTTTGCGCGTCTGTTGCATTTCCAAGCCGGGGAACTGGTGTAAAACCCGTTCAACGTAGTTGATCGCTTCCTGGGTGTAGCCGGTGGGACTGGGGATATTGAGTAAATCAGATAGAACTTTCAGGAGATAATCGGTATCAATCTCGGGTAGAGTCATGAAATAATTCCTTCCAAGCCGTCATCATTCCAGTTTCTCGAACTCGCGGATGATCTGTCGCCAACGATCGGGCAGGGGGATGGTTTTCGCCGAACGGTAATCGTAAGCCACCTGCACACTCGAGCCGCGTGCCATCTCCTGCCCAGTCTGTATGTCCTCGATGCAGTATTCCATGTCCAGGCTCTTGTTGCCCAGCCGCGAGACGCGCACCCCTACCCGCACCTGCTGGGTGAACAGGATGGGAGCCAGAAAAGTGACCCGCGCTTCTGCCAGGATAAAGCCAATCTCAAGAAAAGATTTGCCATCCCATAAGCCCAAATGCTTGATGTACTGGACGCGCGCCTGCTCCATGTAGGTCATGAATTTGGCGTTATTGACGTGTCCCTGCGGATCCAGGTCGCCGTAGCGGACCTCAATCGGATGATAGAAGCGAAATTCACTCATACCTGGATTATACTCGTTGAGCAACCAATCGAGTACAGGCGATGACCTCAAACCGGTCAACTGCCCAGATTACGCCCTGGGGAATACACCCCGGCGTCATACAAGGGACTTTTATCCCTTCGGCGACATCCCCTCTTCTGCGGTATAATCCGGCGCATGGAAAACACCGATTTCGATGAAACCCAACCTTATCCGATTCCTCCCGAGAAAGACGGAGAGGTTTCACCTTTAGAGCAGACTATACCTTCTTCAGTTATTCCCGAACGGCATGGGGAACCAGACCCGGCA
>JBBIPD010000329.1:0-3395 GCA_037443025.1 Chloroflexota bacterium | reverse complement strand
GGTTGTTAACAGATAGAGTTTCAATGGTTTGTCCCTGATTATCGGATCCTCGAAGGAGTCGAGAAAGGAGGCGAGTATTGACCCATCAATCAGAGCCCAGGCGACAGATTATCCCCAGGTCGTATTGTCAATAATTTGATTAAGGAGATTGCAAGATATGAATATCGTATATGCCTTAGTCCTTGCCGCTTTGGCGTATTATGCCTGGTATGATATCCTCGGACCAACCTTCACCCTGGCATTCCGACCGCTTATCTCGGGCTTCCTGACGGGCATCATCGTTGGCGATGTTCAGATGGGCTTGCTGATTGGCGGCACCCTGGAATTGATGGCTTTGGGTGTCTATACCTACGGCGGGGCGACCATACCAGAATATTCCGTCGGCGCCATTTTGGGCACTTACTTTGGGAAAACGCAGGGGTTTGAGGTCGGTATTGCCCTGGCAATCCCGGCAGCGCTCCTGCTGACCCAGGTGGATGTCCTGAACCGCTTCTTGAACTTCGTTTTTGTTCACAAGGCTGATACCTACGCAGAGAAAGGCGATTCCAAGAGTTTTGACCGGATGATGGTTGCGTACAGCCACATGATTTGGGGCTTCTCGCGAGCCATCCCGGTCTTTCTGGCGGTGGCGTTTGGCGAGCCGATCGTGCAGGCGGTGAACAATTTCTTCAACGCAGCTCCCTGGATAAACAAGGGCATTGGCGCAGCTGGTGGAATCCTGCCGGCATTGGGTTTCGCGATGTTGCTTAAGATCATGCCAGTCTCGAAATACCCTGCTTTTCTGCTCATCGGATTTGTGATGTTTGCATACTTGAAGATGCCGCTGGTAGGCATTGCTATCGCCGCAATTGCCATCACTCTGGTTTATCAGCAAATCAAGTATCGGACAGCGGAGGGATAAGCCATGGCTACCGCAAATGTTGAACAAAAACTGACTCGTCAGGACTTGATGCGCGCCTTCTGGCGTTATGTATTCCTGTTCCAGTGCGGCTGGAACTATGAGCGGATGCAATCGGTTGGGTATTGTTACACGATGATCCCCATCCTGAAGAAGCTGCATCCCGATCCAGAAGAGTTCAAAGAGGCGTTTCTGACCAACCTCAACTTCTTCAACACCAATCCAGTGGTAGGGGCGCCTTTAATCATCGGAGCGCATATCGCTCTGGAAGAGGCAGGAGCATCGTTGGAGACCACCGAGGGCTTGAAGGTGGGCTTGATGGGTCCACTGGCGGGCGTTGGCGATACGCTGGTGTGGGCGCTGTATAACAGCATCATCTTCAGCATCGGCGCCTCGATGGCGTTGGCTGGCAACGTCTTGGGTCCAATCCTGGTGATTCTCCTGGTCTTCTTCCCCTATCTGGCTGTACGTTACTGGCAGTTCTTCTGGGCGTATCGCCAGGGGACAAATCTGGTGGCGCAATTGGGCGGAGGGGTGATCGCTAAGGTCACCGAATTCGCGACGCTGGTGGGTTTGATCGTCATCGGCGGTTTTGCGCCCTCGATTGTGAGGCTGACGGTTGTCTGGCAGCCCTCCATCACAACCACCGTCCAGGGACAGCCGGCGACCACTACCATCAACATCCAACAACAGCTAGACTCGATCTTGCCGTATATGCTGCCGGTGCTCGTCACCGCCCTGGCTTACTGGTTGCTCAAGAAAGGTTGGAGCCCGGTGGCTGTGTTGGGTGTTTTGTTTGTAATCGGCTTCATTGGCGGGGCAATTGGCTTGTTCGGGTAATCGAAAGCTCTCCTTCCGATAATCAGGCAAAGGATAACCATTGAGAGGGAGTTTTTGGCGGGAATCCCCGCCAAAAACTCCCATCATGAATGCAGAAAGTCAAGGAGGCTGGGAAGCGCCATGTACGAAAATTACCTGGATATGGCTTGCAGTTTGCTGCAGAAGATGAAAACATCTCAAGGAGAGGCGATCAGCAAAGCTGCAGCCCTGGTGGGAGATACGATCCTTGAGGGTGGGTTGGTGTACACCTTCGGCAGCGGTCATTCTCAACTGCTCTCGCAGGAGGTGCATGCCCGAGCGGGTGGTCTGTATCCGGTGATGCAAATCTTTGACCCGCTTTGGGGTCGGGCTGAGCGCCTGGAGGGCATGGGTGAAGTGCTGCTCAAGGGCGTGCCTTTTAAAGCCGGGGAGACCATCTTTGTCATCTCTAATTCGGGTCGCAACCCGGAGCCGATTGAAGTAGCGCTCATCGCCAGGGAGAAAGGTTTGCACGTCATTGTCGTCACCTCGCTGGAGCATTCCAAGAGCGTCTCTTCGCGCCACTCAAGCGGCAAGAAGCTGTATGAGCTGGGGGAGGTGGTTTTGGACACCGGAGCCCCGCCTGGAGACGCTTGCCTGGACTTCGAGGGTTTGGACGCAAAGGCTGGAGCGCTCTCCACCGTGCTTGGGGCGGCGCTGATGAACGCGGTAATGGTGGAAGCCATTCAGTATATCCTGGACAAAGGCGGCAATCCACCGGTGTTGAAGAGCGCCAATCTGGACGGTTCCGATGAATACAATGCCCGGGTTATCGCCAGATATGATAAGATTATCCCTGGGATTTTTGGAATACACTAAATGAAACATAAACATGAACCGGCTGTCCGGGATTTTTGAATCATTAGCCATTAAGGGGTTCTGAATTGGTCGGGATTGTTGTGGTCAGTCATGGCGACATGGCAGAAGGGATGATTGATGCTGCCCGGATGATTGTGGGCGAGATGGAAGGCGTTGCGACGGTCAGTCTGAAAGAAAGCGATGCCGTAGAAGATTTACTCAGCCGGATTGAGACCGCTGTAGATGAGGTGGATCAGGGTGAAGGGGTATTAATTCTGGTAGACGCTTTTGGCGCCAGCCCCTTCAACGCCAGCGCACGCCTGGCGATGAACCGCAAGGATGTAGAAGTCGTCAGTGGGATGAATCTGCCGATGTTATTAGAGTTGGCGGTGCAACGCGAGGGGCAAGACCTCGGGGCAGCGACCCAAATCGCCCTCGAAACCGGCGCTGCCAGCATCCGCACCCTGTCGCAGACTTTGAATCGAGAATAACCGCGGGAGGTTATCTAAATCACTATCATTGGGAGGACCCTAAATGCCAGTCATACATGTCAGAATGGACAATCGGCTGATCCATGGGCAAATCCTGGTCTCCTGGAATGCTGCATTCAAGATTGACCATATCATCGTCACCAATGATGCGGTAGCCAGAGATCCATTACAGGTCACTTTACTCAAGGCTGTTGCTCCGCTGAACGCCAAAGTTTCGGTGCTATCCATCAAGGATTGTGTGGAATATTGCAACAGCCCCGAGGCTGAAAAAGAGAATATATTTATCATTGCCAAATTTCCTGAAGATGGCTTGGCGCTGGTGGAAGGTGGTTTGAATATGCCCGTCCTGA
>JBBIPD010000328.1:0-3459 GCA_037443025.1 Chloroflexota bacterium | reverse complement strand
GATAATCTGCATCTTCAACCTCCAGAAGACTGAACCAGCGCTTATAGGCAGGAAAAGCAATTGCTTCCCAGAGGGATGCATTTAATATTTTATCCCATTGCTCCATAGCGTGGCAAGACGCGGGAGATCACTCCGGCTTGGAAGGGGATACAGGTTGACCCTGGACGCCCTGTTATCGCGTTTCAGGATGCCGCCTGCGCCTGAAGGTTCAGGCGATTGGCAAATGTGGAAAAATCCATCCCGGTCGGCTCTTGAAAGACGCGCAAATCGAAGTGCCAGGCAGCAGCCAACAGGTGATCGAAAATCTCCGCCTGTATTCCTTCGTATTCTTCCCAGGTGGTTGTCTTGGTGAAGATGTAGAGTTCGATAGGTAAACCGGTCTGGGTGGGTGCAAGCGTGCGCACCAGGAAGGGCATCTTCTCTTGATGGATATCGTTCCGGGTTTTGAGATATGAGACAATATAGGCGCGGAAGACCTCGGTATTGGTAATCTGAGGACCATCCAGGGGAGAGTCGTACTCGGTTGGGCTGGAGCGGCGGTAGTTCTCCAGGGCTTGGATTTTGGTATCCAGATAATCCTGAATCAGGTCGATTTTACGCAGGCGCGCCAGCATTTCGGCGTCGCAGAATTTCATGCTGGTCATGTCAATCAGGATGTGGCGCTGAATCCGCCTGCCGCCGCTTTCTTTCATCCCTCGCCAGTTTTTATAGGCGACTTCGACGATTTTATAAGTGGGGATGACCGAGAAAGTCATATCAAAATTTTGGATTTTGATGGTATGCAGGCTGATGTTAACCACATCGCCGTCGGCGCCGAAATCGGGCACCTCGATCCAGTCGCCCTCCTTGATCAGATCCTGGGTGCTGATTTGGACGCTGGCAACCAGCGACAGAATCGTGTTCTGAAATATCAGTAGAATCACAGCCATGAGAGCGCCGAGTCCGGTCAGTAAAATGAGGGGCGACTCGCCGGTGAAAATCGAGACGCTCAATATCAGCGCAACCAGCACAAGCACGATTTTGACGATGTCCAGATAACTCTGGATGCTGACGCCATTAAAGCTAGGGCGGCTCTCGTAGATTTCGTTGAAGGCGTTGAGGAGAGAGATAATAAGCAACACCGAAACCCACATGATGAAAAAGAGGGCGACGTTGCGGATTTGCGCCTGGTATTCTCCGAAGACAAAGGCAAAGGAGTAGATAAGCGCCAGCGGGGCAAGCCAGGCGGTGCGGTATGGGCGGATATACTTGAGCAGGATGTCGTCCACTTTGGTGGTGGTGCGAGAAGCCAGATAACGTAAGCCGCGGGCGATGAAGGTGGCGGTGAAGAGGTAAGCTGCCACAGCCAGTGTGATGAGGGAGCTGATTGCCAGGGTTGGGTTTTGCTCCAACCATTGTTGGGTAATATTGGGGTCCATATCCACCTCTATGTTAATTTCACCCAATTTTACCATTTATGTATATTATATTGAACTCTATACCCTTATAACCGTCTGATTAACCCGCTGTCTGGTGTCATAAATCCCAGCAGGGTGAGTGGGTTGTGTTGTGCGTGGCAGGTTCAGGGGTTGTCTTCGAGATCATGAGCTTATAGAGAGAACCTCCACAACCTGCATCCATTCCTGAAATATATCCATCGCTGATATACAAACACGCGCGGGGTTCCTGCTTGACTTTTCCACTTTTTTCTCTATAATCTTAATTAGTTTCTATCAGTTAGAAAGTAAGTTTAAATCACCTCTGCTTTCACCTGTAAAGGCGGGTAACGATGCAACGCAGCGCGACTGCCAGCCTGATCCGCCGTTTGAACCGCTCGGCTGTCCTGGATTTGATCCGGGAGAGCAGCCCTATTTCCCGTTCCGAAATCTCCCGCCAGCTGAATATGTCCATCCCCACCGTGATGCGCGTGGTAGACATGTTGCGCGAGGAAGACCTGGTGCGCTGGTCTGGCGATTCACTGCCCACCGGCGGACGCCCCGGCAATCTGCTGGAGTTCAACGCCGAGGGCTACGCGGTACTGGGGCTGGACCTGGGCGGTACGAAGATGTTCGGCACCGTCGCCAACCTGGGTGGGAGCATTCAGAGCGAGATTTACCGCCCCTGGGAAGACAACGATCCCGAAGGCGCGTTGGAGCAGGTTTGCGATCTGATTTCCGATTTGCTGGCGTGCCCACGCCCAGCCCGGCAGCAAGTGCGCGGCATTGGCGTTGGCGCGCCTGGCGTGACCCTGTTTGAATCGGGTGTGGTCACCTGGGCGCCCAGCCTGGGATGGCGCAATCTGCCCCTACGGGATATCCTGGCGCAGCGTTTTGGGCTGCCAGTGGTGGTGGAAAACGACGTCAACCTGGCGGCGCTGGGGGAATACGGATTTGGGGCGGCGCGCGGCGCCTCCAGCGCGGTGTGCATCGCCATAGGCACCGGCATTGGAGCGGGTATCGTCATCGAACGCAAAATCTACCGAGGCTTCAACCAGTCCGCCGGGGAGGTGGGCTACCTCCCACCGGATGTCTCGTATCTGGGGCGGCGCTACGAGGGTTTTGGGGCGCTGGAGAGCATCGCCTCGGGTAGCGGGGTAGAGCGGCGCGCCCGCCAGGTCTTGCAAGAGCTAAACCGACCCATGCCGGATCAGGGTCCCTCCGCCGAGGAGGTCTTCAAAGCCGCCCGCCTCGGGCAGGATTGGGCTACGCGGGTGGTGAATGAGACGATTGATTACCTGGCGTTCACCGTGGCGGTGATCAGCGCTGTGCTGGACCCTGAGGTGATCGTGCTGGGCGGCGGGGTGGCGCGTTCGGCGGATATGCTGATTAAGCCAATCTTGAAAAAACTTGAAGGGGTTGTCCCATCTCTCCCCCGCCTGGTGCCGTCCCATCTGGGATACCGGGCGACAGTGCTGGGGGCGATTATGCTGGTGCTGGATACCACGACGGATTATGTGGCTGTGAAAAATTTGGCTTGAATGGACGATCGGGTTATGCAGGAGGCTGCGAATATGGCGCAATTGAGAGCAGCGATTGTGGGAGCAGGTTTCATGGGCGGGGCGCATACCGAGGCGTTGCGGCGGATTGGTGTGGAGATTCGGGGCATCTTGGGCATGGATCTGGCAGAGAGCCAATCTGCGGCGCGGCGCCTGGGGTTGCCCCATGCATACCAGTCGTTCGATGAGGTCTGCGACGATAAAAGTGTGGATGTGGTGCACCTTTGCACACCCAACTACCTTCACCACATCCAGGCGCAGGATGCTCTGCTGGCGGGCAAGCACGTGCTGTGCGAGAAGCCTCTGGCGATGGACTCCCAGGAAGGCGCGGAGCTGGTGGAACTGGCGCGCCAGAAGCGCCTGGCAGGCGCAGTGAACTATAACCTGCGCTACTATCCCATGTGCCAGGAGGCGCGCGCCAGGCTGCAGGCGGGTGAGATTGGCGAGCCGCTCATTATCCATGGCGCGTACTGCCAGGACTGGCT
>JBBIPD010000327.1:0-3485 GCA_037443025.1 Chloroflexota bacterium | reverse complement strand
AGGATTCAATCTGCCGAAAAAATCGGATTTTTGGATTGGCAAGTTATAATTAGGCGCATGCAGGTCAGTGTGGTGATACCCGTCTATAATGAGGCTAAGACCGTCAGCGAAATTTTGCGTCGAGTCCAGGCGACCGGCATCCCAAGTGAAATTGTGGTGGTGGACGATGGCTCAACTGATGGAACCCGCCAGATACTCGAAGAGCTGGATGGAAAAGGGAATGTGCGGGTGTTCTATCAGGAGGTAAATCAGGGTAAGGGCGCGGCTGTGCGCCGAGGCATTCAAGAAGCCCAGGGTGAAGTGGTGATCATCCAGGACGCAGACCTGGAATATGACCCCCGCGAGTATCCGAACCTGTTGCGCCCTATCCAGGAGGGCATCGCCGACGTGGTCTATGGCTCCCGTTTCCTGGGCGGCGCACGCCGTCCGATTCTATTCTGGAATATGGTGGCGAATAAAATCCTGACCCTGGTGACCAATATCCTGTATAACAATATTTTGACGGATATGGAGACGGGCTATAAGGTTTTCCGCAAGGCGGTCATCGCCAATATCCCCCTCCATGCCCGACGTTTCGACTTCGAACCGGAGTTCACCGCCAAGGTGCTCAAGCGCAAAGTGCGCATTTTTGAAGTGCCTATCGCCTTTAACCCCAGAGATTACAGCGAAGGCAAGAAAATCAAGCTTTGGGACGCTTTTCAAGCGATGTGGGCTTTGATCAAATATCGCTTCGTGGATTGAGCTCTATCCGGGGGGCGAGACTCAGTCGGGTTCGCCAGAGGGCTTGAGATCGCGCACGTTCAATTGCAGCGAACTCCTGCCATTGTACGTGTTCAGTTCGAACGTGTAGCAAATATCCACCCTGGGCGGCATGTTTTCGACCCAGCGACCTTGTTTAAAGGCGATGGCGTCGAAGGTGATCCAGCCGTCGGTTACCGCAAATTTGAGGTGGGCGCTGTCTCTGCCAATGGCTCTGACGTTGAGAGGTTTCAGGTCGCGACTGACAAAAAACGCCTCGCGGTTGCCGTAGCCTGTGGGCTGAAGCCGCTCCAGATATCTCAATAATTCTGGTTTGAGTTCCCTCAAGGATATCTCCATATCGGCTTTGAGTATCTGGCGTAAATCTTTGTCGGACAGCTTATCGGAAGCGATGGATTTGAGCCTCTCCACCAGCTCAGGCACGTTTTCGTTGCGGACGGTGAAACCGGCTGCCGCCGCATGCCCGCCGTGATGCTCCAACAGGTCGGCGCACTCGTCCAACGCCTGGGTGATGTGGAATTCGGGGATGCTGCGGCACGAGCCGCGGGTGAATTCATCGCCCTGATGCGCCACAATTGCCGGGCGGTAATATACCTCGCTCAGGCGAGAAGCTGCCAGCCCCATCACGCCTGGATTGTAGTCGGGGTGCGCCGCAAAAAACAGCAGCGCATCGGGGTCGTTCTCCAGGATGTATTGCTCGGCGCTTTGTTGAATCTGGCGGGTGATCTCCTGACGCTCACGATTTTGTATATCGAGCTGTTGGGCTAGCCGGGCAGCCTCAGCCACGCTTGGGGTGGTGAGCAGGGTCAGCGCGTCCAACGCCGATTCCAGCCGCCCGGCGGCGTTGAGGCGCGGTCCCAGGGCGAAGCTGATATGGCTGGCTCTGATTTGCTCTGGGGTCAGACCCGCCACGCCGATCAAAGCCATCACACCCTGGCGGGATGGGCTTTGGAGATACCTCAGCCCGTTGCGAACCAGGAAACGGTTTTCTCCCACCAACGGCGCCAGGTCCGCCACAGTGCCAAGCGCAACCAGATCCAGGAGATGTTCGATGTCTGCCGCCTTTTTAACGGATGAACCGCTTCTGGCAGCCAGGGCTGACGCCAGTTTGTAAGCGAGACCGACTCCCGCCAGGTCTTTATCGGGGTAGGCATCTGAGGCTTGTTTCGGGTTGATGACGGCAATCGCCGGCGGCATCACCGCTCCGGGATGATGGTGATCGCTGATGATTAAATCAACCCCCAATCTTTGAGCGTGCTCGGCTTCCAATATGGAGCGGATGCCGCAATCTACGGTGATGACCAGACGCACACCCTGGCTCTTCAGGTAATCCAGGGCGTCGCAGTTCAACCCGTAGCCTTCGTCGAAGCGGTTGGGGATGTAACCCTGCGCATTTGCCCCCAGTTCGCGCAGCACGTGGAGCAACAGGGCGGTGGCGGTCACGCCGTCTACGTCGTAATCGCCATAGACCGCAATCGGTTCATTGTGGTTGATCGCCCACTCGATGCGCTCTACCGCTTCCCCAATGCCGAGCATGTTATCCGGGTCGGAGCCTTTGGGCGGGCGCGCCTCCAGGTATTCCTGGGCGGCTTCAGGGGTGGAGTAGCCGCGGTTGAATAAAATCTGACGCAAGACGGGGGGATAATCTTTCAGGTTTTCGTCCGCCTGGGGCGAGATGCGGGATTCAACCCGCCAGCGTTTTCTTTGGTTATTTCTCATCATTGATAGTGCTTACTCAGTCAGAGAGGGTGTCGCGCTGCGCGCCAGGGCAAGCGCCCCCATCAGCCCGGCGTCGTCCCCCAGGGCTGAGACGGTGAGCTGCAGGTCTTTCAGATAATGGGGAATCATGGCATGTTCTGTCAGGCTGCGCTGGATTGGATCCAGCAACAGAGACCCGCTCCGAGAGACGCCGCCCCCGATGATGATGATGGAGGGGTTGAAGATATGAAGATAATTTGCCAGCGCAATCCCAATGTAATAACCGGCGCGCTCGAAAGCCTGGATTGCCAGCGCGTCTCCCTCGCATGCTGCCTGGGCAATCTGTTTTGAGCTGGGGGAGATGATGTCTTTTAAGCTGGAGTCGGCGCCTTTTGCAATTTCTTGTTGCACCCATCTGGAAATGGCAGTGCCCGAGGCAACCGCTTCCAGGTGACCGGGTTGTCCGCAGGGGCAGAGGGGACCATCGGGTATCACAGTCACATGCCCCAGTTCTCCGGCTAATCCCTGCACGCCGAGCAGCAGGCGATCGTCCACAATAACCCCGCCGCCGATACCGGTGGAGACGGTCAGATAAATCAGGTGATGATGCCCTCGACCTGCCCCAAAACGCCATTCCCCCAACGCGGCAAGGTTGGCGTCGTTGCCGAGTTCGACTCGTATCTTAAAATGGCGTTGCAGATGATCCCTTAAGGGCATGTTCACCCATTCCGGGATGTTCGGCGCTTCCAGTATCACACCCTGAAAGGGGTCTAACGGTCCGGGCGCGGCGACCGCCAGCGCTTCGACCTTGCCTTCTTCTGGATAGACCGAAGCAATCAACGCAATCAGTCTATCCAGGATATTGCCGGATGGGTCTCGGGTGGCGACCCGCCGGATTTTATACGGCTGATCGTGTTGTTCATGGTAGCTTGCGGCTCTCATTTGGGTGCCGCCGATATCCACCGCGATATGATAAGTCATACTGAAAAGTATAGCATAATCGCCGCTGGCGTGGGCGATTCTGGATG
>JBBIPD010000326.1:0-3498 GCA_037443025.1 Chloroflexota bacterium | reverse complement strand
TCCATACCCCTGAGCGTATTTGATCGCCCCGCTGCGCTCTAACTCACCCAAAGATCGGGCGACCACCTTCGGATGTCGCCCAAAATCCGTCAACAGGCTCACCTCTCCCCGAACAAACAAGGTAAAATATAAACCTCAAATATCAGGGGAAGGCGCCTATGGCTGAGAAAGCAGAAACGACCCGACGCGAAGACACCATAAAAGACCTCTCGGATCCCGGTTTGTATGTCAACCGCGAGCTGAGCTTGCTGGAATTTCAGAGGCGGGTGCTCGAAGAGGCTCAAGATGAAAGAAACCCCCTTCTCGAAAGGGTGAAGTTCCTCTCCATCGTCGGCTCAAACCTGGATGAATTCTTCATGGTGCGGGTGGCGGGTCTCAAGAAGCAGGTTGAGTCGCACGTGGTCGAATTGCCGCCAGATGGGATGACCCCTGCTGAGCAATTGGCTGCCTGCCGTAAACTGGCTTTACAAATCATGACCCTGGCGCGCAATTGCCTGAGGGATGACCTTCTTCCAGCCTTGAACAAAGCCGGTATCCATATTCTCAATTATCAAGAACTCGATGAACGCCAAAAAGCCAATGTGGATGGCTATTTTGAAGAGGTGGTCTTTCCGGTTCTCACCCCTCTGGCATTTGATCCCGGGCACCCTTTCCCGCACATTTCAAATTTAAGCCTGAATCTCGCGTTGTTAATCTGCGACAAAAATGGAGAGGAGCATTTCGCCCGCGTCAAGGTGCCTGGAACTTTGCCCCGTCTGGTGCCGATTAAACGCTCCTCTGGCAGTGTCCGTCGTGATGGAACAGTCCCTTATCACCATTATTTCGTCTGGTTGGAGCAACTGATCGCCGCCAACCTTTCCAAACTGTTCCCGGGGATGGAAATCCTCGAGGCGCATCCTTTCCGGGTCACGCGGGATGCGGACAACGAAATCCAGGAACTGGAAGCAGCCGATTTGCTCGAGACGATGGAGCAAAGCGTGCGCCAGCGGCGTTTTGGCTCCGTGGTGCGGGTCACGGTTAACCCGGATATGCCCAACCCCATTCGCCAGATTCTGATTGACAACCTTGAGATGGATCGCAACGACATGTACACCCTGGATGGTCCCCTGGGGTTGAGCAACCTGATGCAGCTCCATAGTATTGATCGGTATGACCTTAAAGACCCGGTTTTCGTGCCGCCTGTTCCCCCCAGTCTACGGGTGAACCCACATGACGGCAGCATTTTTGCCGCCATTCGCCGCGAAGATATTCTCCTCCATCACCCTTACGACTCTTTCACGCCAGTCGTAGATTTTCTGCGCGCCGCGGCAAAAGACCCAGATGTGCTGGCAATCAAGCAAACCCTTTATCGGGTTGGGCGCAATCCACCGGTGATGGAAGCATTGCTGGAGGCGGTGGAAAACCGCAAGCAGGTGGCGGTGCTGATGGAATTAAAGGCGCGCTTCGATGAAGAGAGCAATATTGGCTGGGCAAAAAAGCTGGAAAAAGCCGGGGTGCATGTCATCTACGGTCTGCTGGGGCTGAAAACCCACTCCAAGGTGGCTCTGGTTGTGCGAAAAGAGGGCGAAGGCATCCGGCGCTATATCCATCTTGGCACGGGCAACTACAATGCGGTAACCGCCATGCTCTATGAAGACCTGGGGATGTTCACCTGCGACCCGGAAATCGGGGCGGACGCGACCGATTTGTTCAACTACCTGACCGGCTACTCCAATATCAACGATTTCCGCAAGTTGCTGGTCGCCCCGATCAATCTGCGCCAGCGGATGACCGCTTTGATTCAACGCGAGGTCAAGCATCATCA
Source organism: Chloroflexota bacterium (assembly GCA_037443025.1). Taxonomy (GTDB): domain Bacteria; phylum Chloroflexota; class Anaerolineae; order Anaerolineales; family UBA4823; genus JAQBDA01. Next base: position 1,694 of record JBBIPD010000326.1, on the reverse strand, counting down.
GGCTGGTCAGGATGGACATCTGATATTCAAAATGAATGCGCTGGTTGACCAACCGATGATCCAGGAGCTTTATCGCGCCTCGCAGGCAGGAGTCAAAATTGACCTCCTGGTGCGCGGCATCTGCTGCTTGCGCCCGGGTATCAAGGGAATCAGCGATAATATCCGTGTCATCAGTATCGTCGGTCGATTCCTGGAACATAGCCGCGTTTTCTATTTTCGCAACGCCGGCAAAGAGGAAATCTACCTCGGCAGCGCGGATTTGATGCCGCGCAACATCAACCGGCGGGTCGAGGTGCTCTTCCCGGTGCGGGATCAGAAGTTAATCCGATACCTGCATGACGAGATGCTTCAGACCTGTCTGGCGGACAGCATCAAAGGGCGTTTGATGCAAGCCGATGGAAGTTATGTCCGCCTCAAATCTGACGGTAAAAAAGCCCCCATCAACAGTCAGGAGTGGCTGTTAGAGTGGCATCAGCGCGCTTATAAAGGTTAGGTCAATGGCAGAGATACTCATGAATCCCGAACAGCGCCTGCAACTCGAAGCGCTGTTGCGGGAAAATTTAACCGAGTCCCAACAGCGGAGGGCGCGCCTGTTGCTATTGTTGGATGATGGCGTGCCCACGCGGCAGGCTGCCCAGGCAGTCGGCATCTCGGCGGGGCGAGCTCGCCACTGGCGGAGCAAGTTTCAGCACCTGGGGATGCAAATTTTTCCGAGAGGGGAGCATGGAACAAGCGCTGCAGCGGAGGCGGAAGTCCAGGAGAAGGTCGAGAGTCCCCTTGAACCTGATACTGCCCTGACCGCAACGCAGTCGCCACCTGACACGGAGACACCCTGGCAGACGCTCGATGAATTTATAACGGCTGCCGCGGATTTGAAAACCCCAGGGGTGGAACCGGACGATATCCTGCCAGAAGCGGGACGCAAGGTCCTGCGTTATCATTTCGCGCAAATGCTTTTACATGAAGCGGGCACCCGCCTGGGCGAGGACATCGAAGAATTGCACGATATGCGCGTCGCCACCCGTCGTATGCGCGCCGCCTTCGAAGTCTTTGAAGGCGCATTCACCCAGAAAGCGACCAAACCGCTGCTCAAAGGGCTGAGGAATACCGGTCGTAAACTGGGGAAAGTGCGCGACCTGGATGTTTTTATTGAAAAAGCCCAACACTATAGGGAGTCCCTGCCGGAAGAAAAGCGCGCCGGTCTCCAGCCGCTGCTGCAGAGCTGGAATGAACAACGCCAAGCGGCGCAGCTCGACCTGATTGCTTATCTGGATGATGCGAAATATGCCAGATTTAAGGCGGATTTCTTCGCCTTTGTCACCACTCCAGGGGCGGGCGCGCGGACTGCGTCGGGAGCCGGGTTCGCTCCTAACCGGGTGCGGGACATCGCCCCGGTGCTTATCTACACCCGTCTGGCGTCCGTCCGCGCCTTCGACTCTATCCTGGAGACCGCCTCGCTGGAGCAGTTCCACGCCCTCAGAATCGAATTTAAAAAGCTGCGCTACACGGTTGAATTTTTTCGAGAGGTGTTGGGAAAAGAAGCCAAAGCGGTCATTGACGACCTCAAGGGCATTCAAGATCACCTCGGAGACCTGAACGACGCCCAGGTTGCCACCCGCATTTTGGATGATTTTCTGACCGAATGGGACCGACGGCAAAACAACCTGCCGGTCAGTCAGCGGCAAAGCCCAGAA
>JBBIPD010000325.1:0-3520 GCA_037443025.1 Chloroflexota bacterium | reverse complement strand
CACATCCACCCCCTGTATCAGAAAACGAGCAATGTTAATATCGTACTAGTAGAGGAAAACCAGTCTGCCGCCCGCTTCCGATCGTTTCACCACCCGATAGACTTCTTGAATCAACAACTTGCCTCCCTCATGATCCGGGTGCGATTTCCCGGCAAAAATAATCTGCAGCGGGCAACCCGGTTTGTTCAAGAGAGATAGTAAGCGATCGACGTCATGCAGCACCAGGTTGGCGCGTTTATAGGGGGCAAACCGGCGGGCAAATCCAATGGTGAGCGCATAAGGATCCAGCAGGACGCCAGACGCCAGCGTTTGAATCGGATTCGTTTCGCCGCGCAACCAGTGTTGACGGGCGCGTTCGCTGATGTAAGCTACCAACTTACGCTTCAGGTGACGGCGCACCGCCCAGAGCTGGTCGTCTGGGATGTTCATGATTTGCTCCCATATCTCGGGGTCGTCCAGGTTGGCGCGCCAGTTTTCTCCCAGATAGCGATCGTAGAGATGCCCCAGGCGTCTGGCAAGCCAGGTGTCGGTGTGGATGCCGTTCGTTATGTGGATAATCGGCGTATCTTCCACCCGCCGCTCAGACCATAGAAAATGCCACATTTTGCGCGCCACCGTTCCATGAAGCTCGGAAACCGCATTGCGCAGAGCCGAATTGCGCAACGCCAGAACCGGCATGGAGAAGACATCTCCCCAGGAGACTTTGTTGCGCGCCAGGTCTATGAACTGATCGCGCGTCAGCCCCAACTCAGACCACAGATTGGAAAAATATTTATCAATCAGCCATAAGGGAAATTCGTCGTTCCCCGCCGGCACGGGGGTATGCGTGGTGAAAATATTGGATTTCCTCACGATATCCGCCGCTTCTTCATAAGAGCGCCCCCCTGCCACTAGCTCACGGATGCGCTCCAAAATCAGAAAAGATGAATGCCCTTCGTTCATATGGAACACTTTGGGGTTATAGCCCAAAATCCGCAGAGCGCGCATCCCGCCAATCCCAAGCAAAATCTCCTGAGAGATGCGCATCTCCGGGTCGCTGCTGTAGAGGCGCGCCGAGAGCATACGATCTGCAGGGCTGTTTTCAGGGATGTTGGTGTCCATTAAATAAAGCGGCACCCTGCCGACGTGAATCTCCCAGATGCGGGCGCTCACCTCACGCCCGGGCAATTCAATCGTTACCGTGACCAACTGATCGTTCTCATCCAGAATCGGGAGAATCGGTAAATCCTCCAGCGGGTGAGGAACATAGCTGGCTTCCTGCCAGCCGTCCTCGGTGATGCGCTGCTTAAAATAACCCTCCGAATAGTATAGCCCGACTGCGACGAATGGCATCCCAAGATCGCTGGCTTCTTTGACATGGTCTCCCGATAACACCCCCAGTCCGCCAGCGTAGATTGGGAAAATCTCGTGCAATCCATATTCCATTGAAAAATAGGCGATTGGGCGATGACGCAGCTCTGGATAAGTCTGGCTGAACCAGGTATCCTCTGCAGACATGTACAGGTCGTAGGCGCGCAGGATGCGATCGTAAAAATCCAAATAAAAGCGGTTATTGGTCACCGCGTTCAAACGCGCCCTTTCCACCTTACGCAGAAAGAGAATGGGGTTATGCTCGACGCTTTCCCAAAGCTGCCGATCGATATTGATAAACAAGCGTTGGGAATCGGGGTTCCAGGTCCACCACATATTGTAGACCAGCTCCCCCAGGCGATTGATGCGCTGGGGTAGGCTGAAATTCACAGGAACACGGGTGCGAAATTGCTCCATAATAATCTAAAGATCCTTTTCTGTTTTATGATAATTCCGATACCGACCAGTTTGGAAGCACATCCATATCCAGCGGGTCTCGCTGACCGCCGATATAGCGAAAATATCCGGCGCCTGCAACCATCGCCGCGTTATCGGTGCAGAGCCAGATGGGCGGGATATGCACCGGGCGGTCGGACTGGGTATGGAACGCCTGGCGAAGAGCCTGGTTGGCAGAGACGCCCCCAACGACCAGTATCTCTTTTGCCCGAAAAGCGGCGGCAGCGCGCAAGGTCTTTCCAACTAGCACCTCCACCACTGCAGCCTGAAAACTGGCAGCAAGGTCAGCCGTCGGCAAAGGTTGACCCCGCCCCTCGATTTTGCGCACTTCCCTCAAGACCGCTGTCTTCAAGCCGCTGAACGAGAAATTCCAGGTATCTTGCAGCCAGGCGCGGGGAAAATCGAATGCCTTTGGGCGTCCTCTCTCAGCCGCCTTTTGGATTGCCGGACCACCCGGATACGCCAGCCCAATCAGGCGCGCCACTTTATCAAAAGCTTCGCCGGCGGCGTCGTCCAGGGTTGCGCCAAGGCGTTGATAACGGAGATGATCCTCCATCAAAATCAATTCAGTATGCCCGCCGGACACAACCAACGCCACCAAGGGAAATTCAAGGTCTGGCTTTTCCGGGGTATCGGCGCTGCGCAGCCAGGCGGAATACAGGTGCGATTCGAGGTGATTGATGCCAATCAGAGGCAATCCACTTCCCAAACACAGCCCCTTGGCGACGTTCATCCCCACCACCAGCGACCCTGGCAACCCCGGTCCACGGGTGACCGCGATGGCATCCACCTCGTTCAGGGTGACGTGCGCCTGCTGGAGAGCCTGCTCCACAATCGGGTAAATCGTGAGAACATGCTGCCGAGACGCCACCTCAGGGAACACCCCGCCATACTGGGCGTGCAAGTCGACTTGAGAGGCAACCAGGCTGGATAAAATCACGCGTCCGTTTTCCACCACAGCCGCGGCGGTTTCGTCGCAGGACGTCTCGATGCCCAGAATGCGGGCAGGGATTGGGGGATTAGCAGAGCCTGTCGCGCTCATAGAATCGCGCCCTCCAAATCTATCAGCCTTTTACGGGCAGCACCAGATCCAGCGGGTAATCAGCCAGAATCTCCATTTTGCCATCCGGGCGCACCCAGACCGTATCTTCCAGGCGGACTCCCATGCCCCGCTCCGGGTAATATAATCCCGGTTCAATCGTCACCACCGAGCCGGGCAGGAGCAAATCGGCTGGACTGGCATTGCTGCGAAACCAGGGTCTCTCATGGACATGCAGACCCAATCCATGACCCAGGCTGTGCACATATCCCTGCTCAGTTTGGGGGTCCTTTTGGATGGTGGGGTGACCCCGGGCTTCAAACAACTCACAGGTGCGCTTCTGAAAATCGGGGCATGGTTTTCCCGCCTCCAGTTCAGCCATGATCTGACGATACACCGCCAATACATCCTCATACAGCGCTTGCGCTTCGTCGGTGGCGTAACCAAGGCTCCAGGTGCGGGTGAAGTCATAGAAATAGCCGCCGCCCGCCTCGCAGGGAAAGATATCAAAGACAATTGTCTGCCCCAGGCGCAACAGGTCTTGTGGATTGCCCGCGCTATGCGGCACGCCGGCGTCCCGCCCGATGGCAAAGATAGTTCCCTCCGGGTTCTCTGCGCCGCGTTCCACCAGCCAGAGGTTGATGAGCCGTTTCACTTCCCCAATCGTAATCGGTC
>JBBIPD010000324.1:0-3543 GCA_037443025.1 Chloroflexota bacterium | reverse complement strand
TCTCACCCGCCTTTGCCTCCCTGGCTGCAGCCGCGTCGGTGGTTGGGATTGTCCTGATTGGCGTCCTGTTCACCCTGGCGGTCTCCTGGGCGTTATCCCGCACGGTTCTGAAAGGCGAGGCATCGGCTTTTACCCTGGAGTTGCCTCCATACCGCCGACCGAATTTTGGGCGCATTCTCTATACATCCGTCATTGATCGCACGATCTTTGTATTGTGGCGCGCCATTCAAACGGCGGCGCCTGCCGGGGCTGTAATCTGGATATTGGGTAATATCTACGTCAACGGAGTGAGCCTGGCGCAGCATGTCGCCAATTTTCTTAACCCGCTGGGTTTGCTCATCGGTCTGGATGGGGTGATTCTCCTGGCATACATCATTGCCATCCCCGCCAATGAGATTGTGGTACCGACCATGATGATGGTCTATCTTGGGACGGGGATGATGACGGATATCCCCTCCCTGGATAGCCTGCGCACGCTCCTGGTGGGCGTCCACGGCTGGACAATGTTGACCGCGGTCAACTTGATGTTGTTCTCGCTATTGCACAACCCCTGTGCGACGACCATCCTCACCATTTATAAAGAAACCGGCAGCCGCAAATGGGCTACCTTTGGAGCTTTGATGCCCCTGAGCATCGCCTTCCTGGTGACATTTATCACTGCCAGCCTCGCCCGCCTTTTGGGCTGGGTTTGAGCGGATTGACCGGTTTGACCTGCGACAGATTGAAGGGATTGAATTGCCCTTGAGGGTAGTCTGTGAGATAATCGGGGCAGGTTTGCTTTGGGCAGATGCGTTCATCCGGCGGCAGGCGAGATGTATTCGCGCCAATCGGCTGACACCCTGATTTCTGCACAGTTCACCAGCTACACAAGCGAACGGAGGGAAAAGGATGGAGATATTGGGAATAGATATCGGAGGGTCTGGGGTGAAAGGCGCCCCGGTAGATGTGGAGACGGGAAATCTCCTGGTGCCGCGGCTGCGCATCCCTACCCCGGAAGGCGCCAAACCCCAGCCCACTGCCGAAGTAGTCGCCCAAATTGTAAAGCAGTTCAACTGGCAAGGGGCAATCGGGGTCGGATTCCCGGCAGCGGTGCGCGCCGGGATTGTGCGCACTGCCGCCAATATCCATCCAAAATGGATTGGCACGCCGGTCGAGGAGCTGTTTTCCCAGGTGACCGGTTGCCCAACTTATGTGGTGAACGACGCCGACGCCGCCGGTCTGGCGGAGATGAGCTTTGGCGCCGGTCGGGGCAGACAGGGGGTGGTGTTGATTGTCACCATCGGAACCGGACTGGGGACGGCTCTTTTCGTGGATGGATACCTGCTGCCCAACATGGAATTTGGGCACATTGAAATTAGAGGTCAGGATGCGGAGAGACGCGCCTCCGACCAGGCGCGCAAGCTGAAGAAGCTCTCCTGGAAGAAATGGGCAAAGAATTTAGATGAATATCTGCGCACCCTGGAACGGCTGCTCTTTCCCGATTTAATCATTCTGGGGGGTGGGGTAAGCAAGAAATCGGAGAAATTCATCCCCTACCTGCACCTCGAAGCCGAAGTGTGTCCGGCGGCTCTATTGAATGAAGCCGGGATTGTCGGGGCAGCCCTGGCGGCGTACCGGCGCATTCGGCGGGACCAGATGCAAACCCAGGGAGCGCAATGAAATTCATCTCCGCGGTCTCAACCGAGATTGACTTCGAGGATGCTCTAAAGGATTTGATTCAGCAGACTGCATCTGAAGCGGGTGAAGCTGAACTTGACCTGATGGTGGTGTTCATTTCCACCCATTTCAGCCATGCGGTTCGGGAGATTGTTAAAGACCTGCGGACAGCGCTCCGCCCTCGCTTGCTGCTGGGATGCACGGCGGAAGGGGTGATCAGCCGGGATAGCGAATTTGAAAATGAACCCGCCATTTCTCTGCTCGCCGCCAACCTGCCGGGGACCGAGTTGCGGGCGTTTTTACTCCAGGGAGAAAGCCCGGACTGGGCGCGTTTACTGTTGGATGAGGGGAAATTTCGGGGCTTGCTGTCGCCTCCCCAAAATACTCGTCTGTTTATCCTGTTAGGCGATCCCTTCTCTACCCCAATGGAAGATTTGCTTCAAGCTTTCAATAATTTTTATCCGGGCATTCCGGTTGTCGGTGGGATGGCAAGCGCCGTGCTGCGACCGGATGGCAACCTGCTGTTTGTGAACGACCAGGTGGTGAGGCGAGGGGCGGTAGGGGTGGCAATGGCAGGAGCGTTGAGCGTGGATATCATTGTCTCTCAAGGATGCCGACCTATCTGGCGTCCTTTCAAAGTTTCCACGGCTGGTCGCAATGAAATCTACAGCCTGGAGGGGAGAGCGCCGCTCGCCTGGCTGCAGGACCTGATTCCAGAGCTCTCGGAGGAGGATAAGTTCCTGTTGCGAAACGGGATGTTTGTGGGGTTGGCGGTCAATCCCGACAAAGAATCGCTCGGCAGGGGAGATTTTCTCATTCGCGGCGTGATGGGCATAGACCAGGAGAGCGGGGCTATCGCTATTGGCGATTCGGTGATGGATGGTCAGATTATCCAGTTCCACCTGCGGGATGCGGTGACAGCCCAGGAAGACCTGGAGATGCAGCTCATCCCTCAAATGTTCCGCAATAAGGCGGAGGGGGGGTTGTTATTCAATTGCAACGGGCGGGGGACCCGCCTCTACGATCGCCCCAATCGCGATATTCAAATTATTCAGCAAAATATTGACCCGACCCCTCTGGCTGGTTTTTTCTGCGCCGGAGAGATTGGTCCGATTGGCGGGGTGAATTATTTGCACGGGCACACCGCCACTCTGGCGCTGTTCCGACCAGCAGCCGGCAACGATTAAGCGGATTTGTGGCTTAAACTCAAACTGCGCTTCGGGGAAGTCCTGGCTACTTCGTCCTAAGCGCAGTTTTGAGTGAGGAGAATGCACTTACTATTTTACATATCTTCCTGAAGAGAGGATGAAGGTAAGATAAAAGTATTGTGAGAAACGGGGCAGCCTTTCAGGAGATTGCCTCCAGCAACATTTCCATTGTGATTGGTCCCTGGCGCAAGATCGAAAGCTCCGCCCCGCTGCAATCCACAACTGTAGATGACACGCCTCCGGGGGTCTTTCCGCCATCCAGAATAAAGGGGATGCGCCCAGAGAGCTGATTGAGCACCTCGTCAGCCGTGGTTGCGCTGGGGCGATTGGAGAGGTTGGCGGAGGTGGTTGCCAGGGGACCGGTGCGCCGGAGTAATGCCAGGGCGACTGGATGGTCTGGAACCCGCACCCCCACTGTTGGATATGGGGTGAGGATGTCTGGTATAGAAGGGTGGCGCGGCACGACCAGGGTTAATGGACCAGGCCAGAAGTATTGCGCCAGGCGGAGGGCGCGCTCGTCAATTTGAGCGGCAATCTGGAAAAGCTCAGCCAGGTCGCTGATCAGAATCGGGATGGCTTTAGCGCTCTCTCGTCCTTTGACCTCGTATAACTGCTGAATGCCCTGGATATTCTGGACAAGCGCGCCCAGCCCATAGACGGTCTCGGTGGGAAAAGCCAC
>JBBIPD010000323.1:0-3567 GCA_037443025.1 Chloroflexota bacterium | reverse complement strand
CCGCCATGCGACCATTCAAGCGATTTCAGCCCTGGATAAAGCCGCCGAGAAAGGCGTACTCCACAAGAACAACGCCGCTCGACGCAAGAGCCGCCTGATGCGCCGTCTGGCTAAACTGGAACAACAAGAGGGCTGACTCCGGTTCTCAGGTCACGGTCTTTGAGTTTTTTCCCCAGGATGCAAGCGGGAGCAACGGATTGCTCCCGCTTTTCGTGTGAAGAGAAGTTCGCCTGAGAAACTGGGCGGAATGTCGGATGCGCATGAGACGGGAAACAGGCGTGATATAATCCCTGAGGCTGGGCAGCGACGGGTTACTCGAAGAATTTTGGGTCTGTTTGCAGAGAATGATAGGCGCTGAGAACTGATGCGCCGGGCAATCAGCGCCATTTCCCAGGTGAGCGAATGTTTGAAAAAGAGCAACAGGCAATCGAAGCTCATATTCAAAGATACTGCATTGAGCATGGCTTACCCGAGCCGGGCAAAATCAACTGGGCGCCTATCCCATTTGCCGGGGAATGGGGAATTTCCACCTCCTTTTTCAAATTAGCCGCCCAGGAAGCGAGGCTGGTGAAGGAACGCACCGGGCAGTCGCTGAATGTCCAGCAGCGCGCCCAGGAAATCGCCGAGGGGATAGCGAATTCTCTGCCCGAGCTCGCCGGCTTCACCCGTTACGAAGCAGTCCGCGGCTACCTGGACCTTTTCTTTTCCACAGCAGTCTTTACCCAACGGGTGGTGGACTCCATCCTGGCTTTGGGGGAGAATTTCGGGCGCGGCGACCCTAAAGGCGAACGGATTATGGTGGAGTACGCCCAGCCCAACACGCATCATTCCTTCCATATCGGTCATTTTCGGAACGCCATTCTCGGCGAAGCGCTGGCGCGGCTGGTGGAATTTGCCGGCTTTGAAACTATCCGCGCCTCCTACCCCGGGGATATCGGTTTAGGGGTGATCACCGTTGTTTGGGCGTATCAGAAGTTTTATTTGGGACAGGAACCCGAGGGAGTCCATGAGCGCGGGCAGTGGCTCTTGAAAATCTACGTTGAAGCGACCAATCTGCTCACTCCGAAAGAGAACGAAACGCCCGAGGAAAAAGCGCGGCGAGAAGCTTTCGAGGCGGAGAGGCGCGAGTTCTACCGCCGCTGGGACGCCGGCGATCCTGAAGTCCGTGAGCTTTGGCTGCGGACGAGACGCTGGAGCCTGGACGAATTGCAGGCTATCCTGGATATGCTGGACATCCACATAGACGTTTGGTTCTTTGAGAGCGAGGTGGACGAATTTGCCAAAGAGATTGTCGAGGAACTCATCGAGAAGGGTATCGCTGATGACGAACGTCCTCAGGGCGGGGCGGTAATCGTCAAAATTGACGAAAAACTGGGCTTGAAAAAAGAGAAATACCGCACCAATGTCATCCTGCGCAGCGACGGAACCACGCTTTACCTGACGAAAGACCTCGCCCTGGCAAAGATCAAATTCGAGCGGTACCAGGTGGACCGCTCTCTGTATGTCATTGATGTGCGTCAAAGCCTGCATATGCAGCAAACCTACAAAATCCTGGAGCTGATGGGTTTCCCCCAGGCGGAGAAATGCTACCACCTGGGATACGGTTTCGTCAGCCTGCCCGAAGGGGCGATGTCGGCGCGTAAGGGACGGGTAGTGCTCTTTAAAGATGTGGCAGATGAAGCCATACGGCGGGTGTTGGCGGTAATCGCCGAGAAAAACCCGGGGATGCCGGAGAGCCAACGGATGGATGTCGCCAGACAGGTGGGCTTGGGAGCGCTTGCCTACGCCATGCTCTCGGTGGACAACAATAAAGATATCGTCTTCGATATGGACGCTGCCCTGAACTTCGATGGGCGCACGGCACCTTATATCCAGAACGCCTATGTGCGCGCCAACAGCATCCTGAGAAAAGCTGGCGGGATCCCCGTCCAGGCGTCATTCGATTATCAATTAACCCCTCATGAAGTGCAACTGATAGACCTGATTTCTCGCTTTCCGGCAATCGTGCAACAGGCAGCTCAGGAATACAAACCTCTCTATATCGCCAGCTACGCCTATGAGCTTGCCAGCACTTTTCACAGCCTTTATCACGTCGTACCGGTTTTGCAGGCAGAGAGCGAGACGATGCGCGATGCACGTCTGAGGCTGGTTGCAGCCGCCCGCCAGACCCTGCGCAACGCCCTCAGGCTGCTGGATATCCAGGCGCCGGAGGTGATGTAAATTCACACAGATAAGGGTGTGGACTTCCCCCCAGAATGACTTCTCTGAATGGTCCGTGAGTGAAGAACAGTCAACAAAATGCACAGAATTGAAAAGGAGAAATTAAAAAGCATGGCACCGATTCGAACAATCATCATGGGCGCTGCCGGGCGCGATTTTCATAACTTCAACGTGTTCTTTCGCGATAACCCGGATTATCAGGTGGTGGCGTTCACTGCCACCCAGATACCCGACATAGAAGGGCGCACCTATCCCCCTCAACTGGCAGGAAAGCTCTATCCGCAAGGCATTCCGATTCACGCCGAGGAAGAATTGAGCGACCTGATTCGCAGTAAATCCGTCGAACAGGTTGTGTTTGCATATAGCGATGTCCCCCATGAGTACGTCATGCACAAAGCCTCTCAGGCGCTGGCGGCTGGGGCGGACTTCCGCCTGATGGGATTGCACAGCACCCAGCTAAAATCCAACAAGCCGGTTGTTTCGGTCTGCGCCGTGCGCACCGGTTCGGGCAAAAGCCAGACCACCCGTCGGGTATCGCTGATTCTCAGAGACATGGGGTACAAAGTGGCAGTGATTCGCCACCCGATGCCTTACGGCGACCTGGTGAAGCAAGCGGTGCAAAGATTTGCCAGTTATAGCGACCTGGACAAGCACAACTGCACCATCGAAGAGCGCGAGGAATACGAACCCCATCTGGATAATGGGATGATTGTCTACGCTGGCGTGGATTACGAAAGCATCCTGCGCCAGGCGGAGCAAGAAGTGGATATCATCTTGTGGGACGGCGGTAATAATGATTTCTCCTTCTTCATCCCGGATTACCGCATCGTGGTGGCTGACCCACACCGACCCGGACATGTGTTGAAATACCATCCCGGCGAAACCAACGCCCGCACCGCAGACGTGATCGTCATCAATAAAGTGGATACAGCCGATGAGGCAAATGTCATCCAGGTGCGCGAAAATCTGCGCCAGCTCAACCCGCAGGCAGTCATCATCGAAGCAGCCTCGCCATTGTTCGTGGATGACCCCTCCGCCATCCGCGGCAAACGCGTCCTGGTCATCGAGGATGGACCGACCCTGACCCACGGTGAGATGGCATATGGGGCAGCCTGGGTTGCGGCGCGCCGCTTTGGCGCCGCCGAAATCGTTGACCCCCGCCCCTATGCGGTCAATTCGATTCTTGCGACTTTCGAAAAATACCCCAAAACAGGACCGGTGCTCCCGGCGATGGGTTATGGCGAGGCGCAGATGCGCGATTTGGAACAGACCATCAACCGGGCTGAAGCCGATCTCGTTCTGGTCGGAACGCCGATTGACTTGAAGCGCCTGATCAAAATCAATAAG
>JBBIPD010000322.1:0-3567 GCA_037443025.1 Chloroflexota bacterium | reverse complement strand
TTCACCCGCCATCATCTCAGAGGATGCCAATAAATCCTCCTCAGGCTGTTCGCTCGCTTCAGCCGCCCCCTGCACGAAATCATCCGATTCTTCCCGCAAGCCCAATAGCCAATCGGAGGGTTCCTCCCCGGTTGGCAAGGATATTTCTGGAATCTCTTCGGACTCCTGACCTTCCTGGAGCCAATCTGGGACGCTCTCATCATTATCCCCCCGAGATGATGAAACCTCTCCACTCTCCCTCAAAAAACTCAGCCATTCATCCAGCGACTGCTGGTTGTTTTGCTCATCCCCCATCTGAGAATCCAATCCGGTAGAGTCGGTTGGGACTCCCCCGCCCGACGGATTAATATGCAAAGGCTTGAGGCGCGCCTGGCAATACTGGCAGATTTCGAGATCAGCCGGGTTGCTTTTACCGCACATTGGGCAATTCACATCAGCCATGATCAACCACCATAAGGACGATCAGCGCCCAATAAAATTCGCAGTCCGGTAGCAATACTGCCCAAAGCCACGCCAAGTAAAATGCCGCGAGCGCCACCTACCGCCGGGATTTGCACAATCAAAGCTCGCAGCTCTGCCGGTCCGGGCAAACCCGCGATGTCTACCCCGAATATCGGCGCGCTGCCAATCAACACAATGACAACGCAAATGAGAAAAATCAATGAGAATAAATCAATCCGCCTTCGCAACAAGCGCGCTGCGGCATAGATGAGAATCACGGTCAACAAAGCCATCAAGCTGCCTTCGACCGGCAGTTGAATGTATTTGAAAATCCATAGCGACCATGTACCGGTGGGTCCGTACAGACCCACGACCACCAGCGTAGCCAATAAAGAAATAATCACAAGAAAACTGTAGGCGCTATTGGGATGATTTTTGCGAATTTTACCCCAATGCACCACAAATAAATTGGCAACGCCGATCAACAAGGCGACAGAAGCCAGAATAAAGCCCCACTGAACCAGGATATCTTTCAGGTTGGTCAGCAATGGAACATCAATGAAATACCCCGCTAACACCACCAGACCAAAGGCAATGGCGATGGCAGCAGATATTGGCGCTCTCATAACACCCCTCCCAGTTTCAAAACCGCCCCAATCAGTATCACCGCGATAAGCAGCCAACGGAAGATGTCCTGAGCGCGAAGGCTGGAGGCATGCAGGGGACCGGCGTTAACGTAAGCGCCTGCCGCATAAACCTCTTCGCCGATGATTGGCGCCTCAACAGAGGCTGCAATCACCGCCTGAGCGGGCAGGCTATCGGATCCTGCCAGCGTGAACCCATCCCGTCGCTCGCAGGCGTCGCCGATCAAAGCCACTTCGGAGCCAAAATGTCCGGTCAAGATGGTAGCGGACACCTGTTCATCCAGGATAACCGGCAAGGCGCCTGCCGCATAAGAAAATGGGGTAAGACCACTCACCCTGCCCTGGAAAATATAGGGTTGCTGGGCAGCGCCAATCGCCCGAGCAACCGACCTGAGGCTGTCTTGAGAAAGGATGCCGAGAGTCCCCTCGCCGCTGGTGACCACCGGCGGGCGGTCGCTGACCGCCGCCAGGCGGGCTATCCTTTCGGCTAAACTCAAGCCCACCAGCCCAGAAGTCCCTTGAATATCGAAAACACCCCCCCAGCCTAAAGAGATGTGCAGCCGCGTGCCGGATTCAACCGCCCGCCCAATGGCGTTTCCCAGTTTGGTGAAGGCAGGAATCTCCCGCAGGTTCTGCCTGGGGCGTCCCCTCCCGGCAACTGCAAAGATAACCATGATGCCCATAAAGATAAATACCAGAACCAACCCAAGACCACCGGGACTGACCAGGGCATCTACAAGGTTCAACTCAATTCTCCCTCCCGAAGATAGGCAGCAAAACTGCGCGCTTTACCGCCATCTTCCAGCATTTCGGTCAGAGCCTGCCATTGCTCCTCAGGCAAAGCTCTGGAAACGAACGGTTGAGATATATACATCAATTGCGCCGCAATCAGGGTGAGAGGACCGGCTGCTTCGATTAAGGATGCCGTCCAATTGGCTAACCCCCACTTCTGCAGCTTGTTCGCCCACATCCGCCAGATATGCCGGTTGGAATCCATGGTCACAGTATAGCACAACTCCGGGGTCACGGTTTGCACCCCAACTGATATAGCCTGATTTTATATCCCTAACCTCAGAAGGTCAAGTGATATTGCGAATTTCCTAATAAATTCGATAAATTTCGCCATTTTTTGACCCAAAATCATCCTTCCCAAACATATCACTTTAGTCCGAAAGGTGACAGGTCACAGGTAAATTTTATGCCATAAATAACTATCAGAAACCCATAAGGAGGACTAAACTATTAAGATGGTGTCGCCTGAAAGATAAATTACCGAGCAGGAATACCCTGACCCTGCCCGGATTTGGAATGGAGAGAAATTATGAAAAAATATATGGTTACAATAGACGCCAATGAGGCAACCGCTCGGGTCGCCCATAAACTGAGCGAGGTCATCGCCATCTATCCGATCACCCCCTCCTCGTCTATGGGCGAATTTGCCGACGAATGGTCAACCCAAGGACGGACAAACCTTTGGGGTACGGTGCCGCTGGTTGTAGAGATGCAATCCGAGGGGGGAGCAGCGGGCGCAGTGCATGGCGCGCTGCAGGCTGGTTCCTTATCCACCACTTTCACCGCCTCTCAGGGCTTGCTCCTGATGATTCCGAACATGTTCAAAATCGCGGGTGAGTTGACTCCCACCGTCTTTCATGTCTCAGCTCGCACGGTGGCGACTCACGCCCTCTCGATTTTCGGCGATCATTCAGATGTGATGGCGGTGCGCTCGACCGGCTTTGCTTTGCTCGCTTCAAGTTCTGTCCAGGAAGCCCAAGATATGGCATTGATCGCTCACGCCTCCACTTTGGAAGCGCGCGTGCCCTTCTTGCATTTCTTCGATGGATTTCGCACCTCGGCTGAGGTCAACAAAATCGAACAACTGACAGACGACGAGATTCGCGCCATGATTGATGACAATCTGGTGCAGCAACATCGCGCGCGGGCTCTCACTCCCGATCGTCCCGTCCTGCGCGGTACAGCTCAGAACCCTGACGTTTTCTTCCAGGCGCGCGAAACAGTCAACCCCTTCTATAACGCCTGCCCGGATATCGTCCAGAAAAACATGAACAAATTTGCCGATATTGTAGGACGGCAATATCATCTCTTCGATTACACCGGCGCGCCCGATGCAGAACGGGTGCTGGTGTTGATGGGCTCGGGAGCCGAAACCGCCAGCGAAACCGCTAAATATCTCGCCGAGCGGGGCGAAAAAGTTGGGGTTGTCGCTGTCCACCTGTATCGTCCATTCTCGGTGAAGCACTTCCTGGAAGCCCTGCCGCCAACGGTGAAGGTGATTGCGGTCCTGGATCGAACCAAGGAACCGGGCGCGGCGGGAGAACCGCTTTACCAGGATGTCGTCACGGCAATCAACGAGGGGCTGGCTGAGGGCAGCGTGCCTTATGCCCAATTTGCCAACCGTCCTTACCCCCGGGTGATTGGCGGACGCTATGGACTTTCATCGAAAGAGTTCACCCCCGCCATGGTG
>JBBIPD010000321.1:0-3575 GCA_037443025.1 Chloroflexota bacterium | reverse complement strand
GAGAACGCTTATTATCCTATTGATCCTATTCAGCCTGGCGCTGACTGCCTGTGGTCAGGCAGCTACCGCCACTCAGGCGCCGCCAACCCAGGCGCCCCCAGCCGCTCCTACCCAGGCGCCGCCAGAACCCACCCAGGAACCGACCGCCATCCCAACCCCGGAACCTACCCCGGTCCCGGTTGAAACCGGCGTCCCTAAAACCCTGCGCCTGCCAGATTTAGGTGGGCGGACGGTGGTAGCGGTGACCGGCAACGACTACACCCCGCTGAACTTCGTTGACCCCCTGACCGGAAAAGCGGTGGGCTGGGAGTACGACGCCGTGAACGAAATCTGCCGCCGCCTCAACTGCCTGGTGGACTGGCAGGTCACCTCCTGGGACACCATGATCGCCGCAGTCAAGGAGGGGCAGTTCGACGTGGGTATGGACGGCATCACCATCACCGACGAACGCAAGAAAGAAGTGGACTTCTCCATCCCCTACATGGTCTCCCAGCAGTTCATGCTGGTCAGGGCAGACGAAAACCGCTTCAGCACCCCTCAGGAGTTCGCCGCCAACCCCGACCTGCTCATCGGCTCTCAGACCGGCACCACCAACTTCTACGTCGCCGTCTATGAAGTCCTCGACGGCGATGAAGCCAACCCCCGCATCAAGCTCTTCGAAAACTTCGGCGCCGCCGTCCAGGCGCTCATCAACGGCGATGTGGACCTGGTGCTGATGGACGCCGCCTCCAGCCGGGGCTATATCGGCGCCAACCCCGATAAGCTCAAGGTCATCGGCGAACCCCTCGGTACCGAAGAGTTCGGCTTCATCTTCACCCCTCAGTCCGACCTCGTCGCCCCCTTCAACGCCGCCATCGCCCAGATGAAAGCCGATGGCTACCTGGATTACCTGAACAATCGCTGGTTCTTCCTCACCGATCCCAATGCGGAAGACATCTACGATCAGCTCCCTAACCTCGATGGGCGGACGGTGGTGGCGGTGACCGGCAACGACTACACCCCGCTGAACTTCGTTGACCCCCTGACCGGAAAAGCGGTGGGCTGGGAGTACGACGCCGTGAACGAAATCTGCCGCCGCCTCAACTGCCTGGTGGACTGGCAGGTCACCTCCTGGGACACCATGATCGCCGCAGTCAAGGAGGGGCAGTTCGACGTGGGTATGGACGGCATCACCATCACCGACGAACGCAAGAAAGAAGTGGACTTCTCCATCCCCTACATGGTCTCCCAGCAGTTCATGCTGGTCAGGGCAGACGAAAACCGCTTCAGCACCCCTCAGGAGTTCGCCGCCAACCCCGACCTGCTCATCGGCTCTCAGACCGGCACCACCAACTTCTACGTCGCCGTCTATGAAGTCCTCGACGGCGATGAAGCCAACCCCCGCATCAAGCTCTTCGAAAACTTCGGCGCCGCCGTCCAGGCGCTCATCAACGGCGATGTGGACCTGGTGCTGATGGACGCCGCCTCCAGCCGGGGCTATATCGGCGCCAACCCCGATAAGCTCAAGGTCATCGGCGAACCCCTCGGTACCGAAGAGTTCGGCTTCATCTTCACCCCTCAGTCCGACCTCGTCGCCCCCTTCAACGCCGCCATCCAAACCATGAAGGACGATGGCTTTCTCGATCACCTGAACACCCGTTGGTTCTTCCTGTACGATCCAACTGCCCAATAAGTGACAAACAGACCCTCCGGGCTGGAAAAACCCGGAGGGTCTGGAACCCATTACGGAGGCGCCCTTGAGCATCGGGCAATCCCAAAACCCTGGCGCAACCAGCCAGATTCGCTCGCATCTGATTCCGCTCAGCGACAGGCTTTCCAGGCTCCCTTACTGGCTCCTGATTGCGCTCATCATCGCCGTTCTGGCGTTTTGGATGATCGCCAGTAACGATAGCTACCGCGTCATTTTCTCGGCTGTCAGCAAAGGAATCTGGACCACGATTTATGTCTCTCTGGTAAGTTATGCCCTGGCAATTCTTCTGGGGTTGGTCTGGATGCTCATGCGCGTTTCGCAGAGCCGCCTGCTGCAAGAAATCTCTTCTTTTTTCGTCGAGGTCATCCGCGGCATCCCCATGCTGGTGCTGCTCTACTTCATATTTTTTGCTGGCGCGCCGCTCCTGATTAACGCCCTAAACTGGCTGAGTACGCCGTTGATTCAAAACGGGATAATGAAAGAGATTGCCTTACGGGATGTGAGTTACACTGCCCGCGCGGTGATGGCTCTCTGTATCGGTTATAGCGCCTTTATTTCGGAGATCTTCCGCGCCGGCATCCAGTCCATAGAAAAAGAGCAGACCGAAGCCGCTCAAACAGAGGGCGCCAGTTACTGGCAGACGATGCGCTACATCTTGCTGCCCCAGGCGGTGCGCAATGTCCTGCCCGCCCTGGGCAACGAGTTCATCGCAATGCTCAAGGATTCAGCCCTGGTCTCGGTGCTTGGCGTGCAGGATATCACCCAGTTGGGTAAAGTCTACGCCGCCTCCACTTTTCAATTCTTGAGCACCTATAGCATCACCGCCTTGCTTTACCTGGTGATGACTCTGGGGCTGGCGTTGCTCGTCCGCTGGCTGGAGGGGCGCCTGATGCGCTCCTAGCCAGCTTACCCGCCGATTGGCGAGTTGAACTGGAATCAGTCCTCAATCTCCGCCACCGATTCCACAATCCAGGAAGGGCGATATGGAAATCGTTGCACGTCCTCGCGGTTGGTGACCCCGGTTAAGACCAGAATTGTACGCATGCCGCTCTCGATGCCGCCGACGATATCCGTATCCATTCTATCGCCCACCATGACCGACTCCTCCGAATGGGCGTCCAGGTAATTCAGAGCCGAGCGCATCATTAAGGGATTGGGCTTCCCAACAAAGAAAGGCGCTTTCCCGGTCGCTTTCTCGATTAAAGCCGCCATTGCTCCGCAACCGGGCACCGTGCCGTGCTCGCTTGGACCTGAGACATCAGGATTGGTGGCGATAAACTGAGCGCCCTCTTCGATTAACCGGATGGCTCTGGTGATCGTCTCGTAGTGATACGAATGCGTCTCTCCCAACACAACATAGTCGGGATTGAGTTCTGTGATGACATAACCCACGGAGTGAATCGCGTCGCTCAGCCCACTCTCCCCAATCACATATGCCGTCCCGTCTGGGCGCTGGCTTTTGATGAAATTGGCTGTAGCCATGGCGGAGGTGTAGATAGATTCAGGAGGAATATCCAAGCCGATTATCTGCAGGCGGTGCGCCAGGTCGCGCGGGGTATAAAGAGAGTTGTTGGTTAGCACCAGGTATCTCTTACCCTTCTGCTGAAGGCGTTTGATGAACCCGTCCGCGCCTGGAATCATCCTGACGCCTTTGACCAGGACGCCATCCATGTCTATAAGATAGTTCTTAATTGGTTGCATAAGGTGATTGTACTATAATTGCCGCCCCATCGCGATCCGCCTGTCGGCAACAGGGCGCTGACCCTTTACACAGGTCGTGGGAGACAAACGCTATGTTGGCAGGGAATTGGCAATCAGGTAGCCCTCAACTCCAGAATGGCACACGCTCTCCAAAGCCTGCATGGCGCAACGCAGGATATCTTCC
>JBBIPD010000320.1:0-3612 GCA_037443025.1 Chloroflexota bacterium | reverse complement strand
CACCTCCAGCTCGAAGACCGGTTGGAGCGCCACTCGGGATGGCAATTACCTGGTTATCTCTGTGACCAACTTCCCCAAAAAGGCAAACTATTACGTCAAGATAAAGAAAGGCAACCTGGCAGTCAGCGCGCCCTGGGTGAAAATCGGCATCTTGCGCACCAAGAAAAACACCGATGTGACCCGCTATTTCAAGCTGCCCAAAAACTTCACCGAACCGGCTTTATTCACTGTGTGCATCAAGAACGCCAAGACCGATGCCGTTCAGTGCCAGACCATAACAAAGTAACCGTCTCTTACCGACAAAAGGGTCATCCAGTTGGGTCTACAATGCTCCCTGGCAGCAATCAACCAGGGAGCATTTATGATTAAGCGGAAGCAGATGGGGCTGGGCTATGTATCAGGAGTTTTTATCGCTTCGCCAGAGGAATTTGAGCGATCACCCGCGTCCCCTTCCCCAAAGTGCTCTCAACCGAAAATTGCCCCCCCCAACCCTTCGACCCGCTCTCGCATGGATTGCAGCCCCAGATGACCAGGGTATTCCTGAGAGATGTCAAACCCCGTCCCATTGTCCTCGACTTCCAAACTGACCACACCGTTGTCGCAGCCCATCCGTATAAAAATCTGTGAGGCGCGAGCATGTTTGAGGACATTGTTCAAAGCCTCCTGAGCAACCCGATAGAGCGACACTTTGGTATTGATTGGAAGAGGCGGTTCATCGCACAGGTCAACCGATACATCAATCCGATGCCGCACCCGCAACGCCTCAGCCTGTTTGTTCAGCGCCGCCGTCAACCCCTCCACTTCCAAAGACTCGGGGCGCAACTCAAAGATCAACGCCCGCATCTCAGCCAGACCCGCCTCCGCCAGGGAAAGGACATAATCCAGAGAAGGAGCCAGCTCTTCTTTGTTTGATTCTGAACGATCCACCAAAGTGCGTGCGGTACGCGCCCCTAAGGCTATCCCATAAAGGGCTTGAGAGACGGAGTCGTGCAGCTCGCGCGCCAGTCTCTGCCGCTCTTCAAGCGCTGCCAGGGTTTGAGCGCGCGCGTAGAGCCTGGCGTTGTCTAAAGCGACCGCAGCCTGGTTGGCAAAAGCGAGCACCAGTTGTGCATCCTGCCAGTTGAACTGATGCGGTTGTTCGTGATCTACGATGAGTATGCCAATCAACCGATCCTTGACCATCAAGGGCACCCCAAGCCAGGAACGAGCGTAACCAAATATTTCAGCCAAAGGACCCTGGCGATGTCCCTGAAGGGCAGGGGAATCGCCGTGTGGGTCCCAAAGATAATCAAAGATGACCGGCTGTTTAAATCGCGCAACTTCCGCAAAACCACTGGGGGCAGCGGCGGCGATAGGTAAATCAACCACCGCTTCGCGTCTTATTGGACCTTGATAATCAAGGAACACAAAATTCTCCCCTTCCAGGATAGCAATTGCCGCGCCGCTGTAGTCCACCACATTCTTTAGCTGGCTTAGAACAAGCTCCAGCAGTGGATTAACCTCCAGGGTTGTCGCCACATTCCGGCTCACCTCCCATAACGCAGCCAGCTCACGCGTCCGTTCTGCCACCCGCTGTTCCAAGAGTTGATAAGCCTGTACTTCCTCGGTGACATCCCGCAACACCGCCAAAGCATGCGGCGCACCCTGATAGATGAACTGCTCACCCGTAACCTGGACGATAAATTTGCTTCCGTCCTTGCGCAGGTCCACCGCCCGCGCCCGGAATTGCTCTCCGTTGCGAACCTGGTCCAGATATTCTTGATAAAGATGAAAAGAATCGGGATGGATAAAATCAGCGGGTTGTAGATGACGGAACTCTTCGACAGTATAGCCATGCATCTGCGCCGCCGCCGGGTTGAAATCCACCAGTGTCCCATCCAGGCTGTTGATAAACAACCCGTCGCTGACCGATTCGAATATGCTGTGATATTGCGCCTCGCGTTCCCGCAGAGCCTCCTCGGCTTTTTTTCGTTCTGCAATATCCCGCTCCAACTCGCGATTGACCTGAAATATCTCTCGCGTCCGCTGCTGAACAGCCACCGCGAGCTGCGATTGGCGGTTCACCGAAAGATGCACCAACCCCGTAACCAGCAAGATGATGGTGAGCAAACCTGCCTGAAAAAAGAGCAAATCGTTGCGAATAGCCGCTCTCCAACCCCCTTTTGGCGCGCCCTCCAGCACCCAGATTCCATCGGGCAGATTGATTTGTTGGGCAATTGGGTCTGAGCCAAGGACTTCCTGGTTTCCGTAAAAAATCTGCCCCGATTGATCCCGCAGGACAATATCCAGACTCTCTGAGCGCGTTCCAATGTCAGCCAGCTCCAAAACCGGCTTCAGGTCAATCACCAGGTTCACCAGACCCCAATACTGGTTATTTTGGAAGACAGCCTTCCGGGCGACGACGCCTATTCCTCCCTCATTGAGATCGGTTGGACCGCTCAGCACGATCTGACCAGTTTCAATCGCGCGGGCAACGTCGGCGCGCACTCCCGGGCGGGGGTCTTTCAGGGGGTCATACCCCACCACCCGCACATTATCCTCGATGGGATAGACATAATACACCACGCCGCCCGGCGCAACCGCTATGGTGCGAATGCCGCTGGTGCTGGCATAAACCCCGGCGGCAAACGTTTCAAAATTCTTGCCGAAATTCTCATCTTGAATGACAACTTGCGAGAAGGCAGAGAGTCCATCGAGGAGCGAAAAGCGGCGGTTCAATGCTGCGGATAGGGCATTGGCGCGGAGGGAAATGATATCTGCGGCGGCAGAGCGCGCCTCTGCCAACAGGCGGGTCTCATACCAGCCCGAGGCGAGCCACCAGACCGGCAATAACGCCATTAACACCAGCCATGCCGCCAGCATTGCGCCTGCGCGCGGGTTGAGCATCTCCCAAAATCGGCGCTTCTGAGGGGATACAGAATAACTCATGCTCTCACTCCATAACCTTCAGCCAATAAACACCTCCATTATACAAAATCATCGTGATATGGACGAAACATTTGAAAGTCGGGTTCCATCCCTCCGGCTTGACCATCCATCCAGGTCAACCGCTAAGGAGCGCCATAAATGGGTGAGAAAATTATCACAAAGAAGCACTCCTTTGGTAAAATAAGTTGAATGATGGCAGTTGCTCACCCCTACGATTGGCGAAAATCAACGGAATATCTAATAAGGAGAAGCAAGCATGAAGGGTAATGATAACATCATCGCGACATTAAACGACCTCCTGGCTGACGAGCTGACCGCGGTGAATCAGTACATGGTGCACGCCGAAATGTGCAGCAACTGGATGTACCAGCGGTTACACGAAGCGGTTCAAGGGCGCGCTATCCAGGAGATGAAACATGCAGAAGCGTTAATCGAGCGCATCCTGTATTTGGAAGGGATACCTGTTGTCAGCAAATTGAACAAGATTCACATCGGATCCGACGTCGCCGCCCAGCTCGAGAGCGATCTGGCGGCGGAAACGGACGCCATCAAAGCCTACAATCAGGGTATCCGTCTGGCGGTCGAGGTGGGAGACAACGGAACTCGCGAGTTGCTCGAGTCGATATTGAAAGACGAAGAGGAACACGCCGATTGGCTGGAAGCTCAACTCGACCAAATCAAGCA
>JBBIPD010000319.1:1725-3620 GCA_037443025.1 Chloroflexota bacterium | reverse complement strand
GGCGAAGTGAATCACCTTGCCGCCGGCATCCTGATGCTGACCTTTCCCGGCAAACGCCATCGAGAGAATCTCGCCATGGGCGCCAGGACCCAACAGGTAACAGGAGGGGTATTTCATGGTCAGCTTGGAGCCGAGATTGGCGTCCACCCATTCCATGGTCGCGCCCTCGTGCACCAGAGCGCGCTGAGTCACCAGATTATAGACGTTGGTGGACCAGTTCTGGATGGTGGTGTAGCGCACCCTGGCGTGTTTTTTGACTACAATCTCGATGACGCCGCTGTGGAAGGAGTCGGTGGTGTAGATGGGGGCAGTGCAGCCCTCGACGTAATGCACTTGAGAACCCTCATCGGCGATGATCAGGGTGCGCTCGAACTGCCCGATGTTGGCGACGTTCAGGCGGAAGTACGCCTGAAGGGGCAGTTCCACCTTGACGCCCTTGGGGATATAGATGAACGACCCTCCCGACCAGACTGCGCTGTTCAAGGCGGCGAATTTGTTGTCCTGGATGGGGATGACCGTCCCGAAATATTCCCGAAACAAATCGGGGTGCTGGCGCAAACCATCCTCGATGCTGAGGAAGATCACGCCCTGCTTTTCCAGGTGCTCCTGCACCCTGTGATAGACCATCTCCGATTCATACTGGGCGCCCACCCCCGCCAGGAATTTGCGCTCCGCTTCGGGGATGCCCAGCTTATCGAAGGTGTTCTTGATCGTCTCGGGGACATCATCCCAGGAGCGGCTCTCCGCCTCGGCGGGTTTGACGTAATAGTAAATATCGTCCAGGTTGAGCTTGCTCAAATCGCCGCCCCAGGTGGGCATCGGGCGTTTCATGAAATGATCCAACGCCTTCAGGCGGAATTCGAGCATCCACTGCGGCTCACCCTTCATATGGGAAATCTGTTCAACAATCTCACGGTCCAGCCCCTTGCGAGACTTGAACACGTAAGTCTCGGGGTCGCTGAACCCGTATTTATACTCACCAATACCTTCAAGAATGACAGCATCGGAGCTCATTGAATACCTCCAGTTAAATCTACGGCGGGTTTAGCCTGCCGTCTTCGATAAGGCTCTCTCACAGCAGGTTACGCCAACTCAGGCTCGTATTTTTCACGCACCCATTCGTAGCCGTGCTCTTCGAGATGCAACGCCAGGTCTGGACCGCCCGATTCGACGATCCGCCCGGCGAGCATGACATGCACAAAATCGGGCTTGATATAGTTCAAAATGCGCTGGTAGTGGGTGATCACCAACACGCCCAGGTCTGGACCGCGCAGGGCGTTCACACCGTCGGAGACGATGCGCAGGGCGTCAATATCCAGCCCGGAATCGGTCTCATCCAGGATGGCGATTTCCGGTCTGAGGGCTGCCATCTGCAGGATTTCCGCCCGTTTCTTTTCACCGCCCGAGAAGCCTTCGTTCAGGTAACGCCCGGCAAAACTATGGTCCATCTTGAGCAGGTCCATCTGCTCTCTCAGCATCTTGCGGAATTCGGGGATGGGGATGCCCTTATCCTCGGGGTTCTCGGCGCGGCGGCGGGCGTTGATGGCGCTGCGCAGGAAATTGGCGACCGATACCCCCGGAATGGCGATGGGATACTGGAACGCCAGGAAAATACCCAGCTGAGCGCGCTCGTCTGGCTCCAGCTCCAGGATGTTGCGCCCCTTGAACCAAACTTCACCGCTGACGACCTCGTAGTTGGGGTGTCCCATCAGAGCGTAAGCCAGGGTGGATTTTCCGGTGCCGTTGGGTCCCATCAGGGCATGCACCTCGCCCTGGCGGATGTCCAGGTTCACCCCTTTGAGGATTTCTTTCCCCTCGACGCTGACAAACAAATCACGGATGGACAATTCAGACATTGATTTCATACTCCCTTTTTGATTACAGAATTACCGATT
>JBBIPD010000319.1:0-1625 GCA_037443025.1 Chloroflexota bacterium | reverse complement strand
TGGACAATTCAGACATTGATTTCATACTCCCTTTTTGATTACAGAATTACCGATTTCACTCGATTTTAAAATCAGACAATCCATTACAGGCTTGTTATCGAAACTCACTTGACGGATGCCGTCCTCCCCTTGCGGACCAGCATACAGGCGGGGATTATAGCAGGGAGAACATTCTTCGTCAATATTTACGATAAAAATCTAATTTATTGCTAAATTATAGCAGTCCTGGAGCGATTCGTCAATAATATTTAGTATAAAAATCTTAATATTGACAAAAAAGAACCGGTATGTTAAAATCCCATTCGATAATACGGCTGGATTGCCTGGGAGCGTGGTCAGAGATGAGCCATCCCCCGGTAAATTTCAGGCGTTGATAAAAGTCGTGATTAGAGACTGTAAAAAGAAACTATGCCAGGCAAAACAAGTTACGAAGATCAAAGCAAAAGCACGCGGGAAAAGGTCATGCGAACCCTGCTCACCCGTCAGCGCTGCACCATCAACGAGCTGGCGGAAGCGGTGAACATCAACCCCATCTCGGTGCGCCACCACATCGCCCGCCTTGAAGCGGAGGGGTTAGCGACCTCCGAGGAGGAGCGCCACGGGGTCGGACGCCCACGCCGCCTGTACTTCCTGACCGAGGCGGGTCTGGAGCAATTCCCCTCGCGCTACCTGCGCTTAACCATCCGCCTGCTGGAACAGCTCAAAGAGAGCATGCCGAAGCCGATGGTGAACCAGCTCTTCACCCAGATGGCTCAAGACCTGGCGGACGAGGTCAAAACCCAGGCGCATGGATTAGAAATGGAACAACGGCTGGACCTGGTCGCCAGCTTGCTCAGCGAGGAGGGTTTCACCGTCGAGTGGGAGAAACAGGGCAATCAGTATCTGATACGCGAAATCAGTTGCCCTTACTACCGCATCGGTCAGAATCACCCCGAAGTCTGCTCCCTGGATCAGACCCTCATCTCAACCGTGCTGGCGGTGCCGGCTGAGAAAATAAAGTGCGTCCTTAATGGAGACGCCAACTGCACTTACCTCATCGAACACACGAATCAGATGGAGAAAGTCAATGAGTGAATCCACCCATCGGAAAGTCATCTGGCAGATTGAAAGCACCCACCCCGAGATGGTGGACCGGCTGCGCGAGACCCTGCGCCAGGTGGTTGACCCAGAAATCGGGATGAATATCATCGAACTGGGCTTGGTGCGGGATGTGATTGTGGAAGACGACCAGGCTACGGTGAAGATGATTCTCACCACCCCATTTTGCCCTTATGGTCCTGCCATGCTGGAGATGACCCGCGCCAAAGCCGAAGAGGCGTTGCAACGCCCGACGACCATTGAAATGGGCATGGAAATGTGGGATTTCTCCTACATGGAAGAAGGCGCCGGCGCTGAGTGGGGCTTATTCTAGGGGAAGCCGGATATATGGCGGCAGTCTTTTGACTGCCGCTTTTTATTTAACGGCGATGAACAATCACCCACAGGGCTTACGCAAAGGTGATTAATGAATGAATAGGTCATTGCGAACTCGGCGGTCTTTGCCAGAGGAATCAATCCCACGATGATGCAGGGGCTGCTTCGTCGCAAAGGACGCTCCTACTCATAACATAATTATGAGACCTCCG
>JBBIPD010000318.1:0-3621 GCA_037443025.1 Chloroflexota bacterium | reverse complement strand
ACCGAAGTTCAACGCGAAAGCGAACTGCCCATCTTCGGCGCAGACCTGGACGCAACGCCAGCAAAGGACGCATTTGGCGTAATCGCGGACGTACATGGGGTTGTCGTCAATCACGGGTAGGTCGCGGCGGGCTGTATCGGGGAAACGTTCTCGATCTGCCTGGTACTCTTTGATGTATCCTGAGATTTGAGACGATTCGGAAAGGTCAACCGTCGAATCGAGCATTTCCAGGATGGTGCGGCGACTGCGTTGAATGCGCTCGTTCTGGGTGATGACCTGCATCCCCTGGCTGACCTGCGCCACGCAAGAAGCCACCAATGCCCGCGCCCCAACCACTTCGACCACGCAAAGGCGGCACAGGGCGTTGGCGGTGCAAGCCTCGTGGTAGCAGATTGTCGGGATTTCTTTGCCAATGGACCTGGCGGCTTCGAGAATGGTCGCACCGACAGGCGCGGTGACGGAGATGCCATCAATGGTTAAGGTGATTAGCTCGCTCATTTCGATTCTCGGTAAGTTTTTCAGTATCTCTCAGGCGCTGAGCACCAGCTCAGCTGCCTGGTATCCGGCTATTTAAAAAGGTGCGGAAAGAGACGCACAGCGCTCAGCACGGCGGTAGCGGCGGTCTGCCCCAGTCCACACAGGGATGAGTCGGTCATGGTCCAGCCCACGTCGAGCAGGCGTTCGGTATCGCCTGGGAGGGGTTTGCCAGCCGCAATGCGTTCCAGGATTTCATACTGGCGCTGCGTGCCCATCTGGCAGGGGTAGCATTTGCCGCAGGATTCATGGGCGAAGAAATGCGCCAGACGCAGCAAGACATCCCGCATGTCGCGGCGCTCATCGAAAACCATGATCACCCCGGAGCCAAGGGGCAACCCAGCCTGACGCAGGTCTTCAAAGGACAGGCGGAGATCGAGTTGATCTGGCGTGGCAAAAGCCCCGGCGGCACCGCCGATCAGGATTGCCTGGAGACTGCGCCCTCCGTCTATCCCTCCCGCCTGGTCCATGAGCAGGTGGCGCAGGCTGATTCCGAAGGGCACCTCGTACACGCCAGGACGGGCGACATCGCCGGAGACGCAAAAGAGCTTCGTCCCGGGAGATGCGGCTGTGCCCAACTCACGATAGACCTCTGCGCCATGCCCGATGATGTAGGGTATGTTGCAGAGAGTTTCGACATTGTTGATGACGGTCGGCTTTCCGAACAAGCCGTGGGTGGTGGGAAAAGGCGGTTTGACCCTTGGGAAGCCGCGTTTACCCTCGATGGATTCGAACAGGGCAGTTTCTTCTCCGCATATATAAGCCCCGGCGCCGCGGCGGAGTTCGATATCGAAATCGAACCCCGAACCGAGGATGCTTTCACCCAGGTAACCCGCCTGGCGGGCTTCCTCGATTGCCTGGCTCAGCACTTTGTAAGCAGAAGGGTATTCACCGCGAACATAGAGATAGCCTTTTGACGCTCCAACGGCGTAGGCAGCCAGGATCATCCCTTCCAGCAGGCGGTGCGGGTCTTCCTCCAAAAGCACCCGGTCTTTGAATGTCCCTGGTTCCGACTCGTCAGCGTTGCAGACGATATATTTTGGCTGCCCTTCGGCGGCGGCTGCGCTTTCCCACTTTAATCCGGTGGGGAAGGCGGCTCCCCCTCGCCCGACCAGCCCCGAGGCTTTAACCGTCTCGATGATCGCCTGGGGTGAGAGTTCCCGGATTTTCCCCAGGCTGGCGTAGCCATTTGCGCTGAGATAGCTTTCGAGAAAGGTGGGGCGACCCTGACCGCAGTTCGAGGTCAGAATCCGGACCTCGCCGCCAACCTGTCCGTAAGGGCGGGCGCCGTTTCCTTCGAGGATTTGGGGAATATCAGCCGGCTTTGCCTTTGCAAAGGCGGTTTCGCCCATCAGCAAGGCAGAGGCATGATCGCATAAACCCAGGCAGGGCGCGCGCTCGACGGTGAAGGATTTGCTAGGCGAGGCGTTTTTCTGATATTGGCGAAAAGCTTCCAGCAGCTCATCGCTGCCCGCCAGAGCGCAGGCTGGATCGCAGCAAACTTGGATTACCGTCTCCCCAACCGGCTCGCGGTAGAACATGGTGTAAAAATCAATCACGCCGTACACATCCGCCAGGGGGACGCCTAAAGCCTGTCCAATTCGGGCTGCCACTGGCTCGGGCAGATAGCCGTAATAAGATTGGGCGGCATGCAGGGCTGGCATTAACCCTGAGCGCCCCAGGGGGAGGTATCCGGCGAGGATGTCATCCAGGGGGGAAAGATCAATATCAGACACGTTCTCTCCAAATTAATCACCAAGTATATCATTATTCACCCCGCCTGCTATCCGGCGCAGGAAGGCGGGGGTGTTCAGGTTGCGCTCCAGCAGATAGGTCAGGTAGTGCTGGATTAACACTTCCATCTCCCGATTGATTTTTGGGGGGATGTTTAACCGCGCTACTTCAGAGAAGGAACTGCGCTGTAGATGGCGCAGGTATTTGAGCGCGCTCAGGGAGATATGCCTTGTCCCGGGGGTCTCCCTGCCGCAACGCGGGCAAAGCACCCCTCCAATTTCGGCAGAAAAGTATTGATCTTCGGGGATGATCTCCCTCCCGCAGCGGACGCAATTAAAGAGCTGAGGGCGAAATCCGAGCAAATCCAGCAAGCGAATCTCGTAATAGCGCACTGCAAGATTTGGATTGAGCTGAGCTGCGAGGCGCTCCAGAGTGTCTGCCAGCAACTTGTAGAGGGGGCGGTTTTCACCCTCTTCATAGGTGAAGCGATCCAGCAATTCGATGACATAGGATGCGTACCCGACGAGCAGTAAATCCTCGCGCAGGGGGGTATAGGCGTCAATCGTCTCCGCCTGGGTGATGATGAGCATATCCCGCCCCCGCGCCAGGAGCAGGCTGACGCGGGTGAAAGGTTCCAGGTGACCCGCCTTGCGCGAGCGGGGTTTGCGCGCGCCCTTTGCAATTGCCCGGACTTTTCCTATCTCCCGGGTGTACAGTCCCAAGAGGCGGTCCGCTTCACCCCAATCGGAATGGCGCAGGACAATCGCCTCAACTCGAAAAGAGCGTTCTCGCGAGGGCATCCAATGGATTATACAGTATTCTGATTGACTCGTATCAAGCCTTCTGGTAAAATCCCCCTGCCCAGGGCGTTGTACCCTTCGCCCGGGTCTGCTTCGTGCAGAAATTCATTGATTTGAAAGGGCTTGATAAGATGAAAGTACTTCTCATTAAGGACGTCTATAAGCTTGGGCGCGCCGGGGATGTCAAGAAAGTGGCAGACGGCTATGGTCGGAACTACTTGCTCCCCCAGGGTCTGGCAGTGCTGGCTACGGCGAGCGCTCTCAAGCAGGTTGAGCAGATACGCGCCCAGGCGGCTGCAAGCCGGACTGCCCTCAACCAGGAACTGAGCAGCGTCGCCGAGCGCATCTCCAATCTGGTGCTGACCTTCCCCGCTCGCGCCGGCGAGACCGGCAAGTTATATGGTTCGATCACCCCTCAAATGATTGCGGACGCCATCCAGGAAAAGACGGGGGTGGAATTGGATCGCCGCCAGTTGGATGTCCAGCCGATTAGAAATCTGGGTGAGCATAAGGTGCATGTCCGCCTGACGATGGATCTGGTGCCGGAAGTATT
>JBBIPD010000317.1:0-3648 GCA_037443025.1 Chloroflexota bacterium | reverse complement strand
GCGCGCCATATCGTGTCCAGCCATGCCGTACAGGACGCTCTTGAAGGTATTAAAGACGCTCGCTTTCTTGGGTTCTTCTTCTTCACCAGACATTTTTCTCTCCTTGATGAATAATTTTAACACCGTATCAGGTAATTTCCTGGTCGCACAAATCGGTGATGTCCCGTTCGCGGAGCATGCTCACCCGCCAGCCGGTGATATTGGGCATGACATAGGGCAGGATGCGCAGGGTGTAGTAGGGCGGCAGAACCGGCACGCCCAGCAGGTCGCCAAAGACGATGAGGATAAAGAGATGCTCCAGATGGGAACGTTCTTTGTGCAGGTCGCGCACCATTTCATAGACGGTGGCGCCGTACAGCATTTGACCCAGAGTGATCAGGATGCGCCGCAGGCGGCTGGAGATGGCATCCCGCAGGGAGGCGAGGTTCATCGTTCTCCCTCCAGGGGGCTGAGTTGAGCCTCGAGCGCCTTCTGCACCATCTGTTGGACTTGCCCCGGCTCCAAACCGGCGACCTTGTATTTGCCGGCGATGACGAAGGATGGGTAGCGGCGCAGGCGATAGCGCAGCGCCCGGAGCAGCCCCTGGGGTGAGCGCGGGTCCCAGATGCGGATGACGACCTGCGCCCCAAAGCGCTCTGAGAGCAGGCGGATGGTCTGCGAAAGGCGCTGATACTCCGCGACGAACTCAGGGGGGTACGCCTCCAGCGCGGCATCGAACGGAGCGGGGTTCAGATTGGCGGGCTGAAATAACAGCTCGCAGGAGGAGCACAACCCCCAGGCTTCGGGCAGGGGGGAGAAGACGTCTATCTCAACCGGGCGCATCGGGTCTGGATGGGCGCGGCGCGCCGCGTGGACGGCGCGCCGCGCCGGGGTTACGCATGAGCTGCGGCTTCAGCGCGGTAGCGCTGGAAGGCTTTATAGGCATCCCAGGCGAGGATGAGGGCGGCGACGACGAGGATGAGGGAGACCGCGCCGATGATGACGTTGGCAATGGTGACCTGTCCCACGGTCAGTTTCTGCTTCTCCGCCAGGGCGGCGGCTTTGGGCAGATTGAGGATGAACGCTTCGTAGGCTTTGTAGAGCAGGGCGCCGATGGTGGTGACATACATGAAGATAAAGGGATACAGCGCCCAGAGGTAATTCTTGCCCTTGGAGATGAGCCACAGGGTGATGAGGAGCAAAGCCAGCGAAGCCATCAACTGGTTGGCTGCGCCAAAGACGACCCAAATCTGGAGGAAGGGCACCAGCCAGATGAGCACCAGGGTCAGGACGAGGGCGACGATGGTGCCGACATGCACGTTCTTCAGCGCCGGGAAGCGGTCGCCCAGGGCTTCAGCGCTGGCGACGCGCATGAAGCGCACCACCAGGTACATGATGGTGAGCGCCATCAGGGTCAGGAAGACCGAGCCGTAGGCGACGCCGAAGGTCTTGCTCAGCCCCCACTGGCTCATAAAGGTCGCCAGACCGTTGGAGAAGACGGCAGCCGCTCTGGCGCCTCCGCCGGCGTCGAGATAGCCCTGGTAGCTGCCGAAAGCCACCGTGGCGGTGAGGAAGGCGAGGGTGGCGAAGAACATCTCCAGGAACATCGCCCCGCCGCCGACATAGATGGCGTCGGTCTCTTTTTCGAGCTGACGGGCGGTTCCGGAGGAGGAGACCAGGCTGTGCCAGCCGGAGATGGCGCCGCAGGCGATGGTGACGAAGAGGATAGGCCACAGCGGACCGAGACCGGCGACATTGAAGCCTGTGAAGGCGGGGAAGTCGCCCATGCCGGGGCGCCAGATGAGCAGACCCAGCACCCCGCCCAGCACGCCCAGGGTGACGATCCAGAAGGCGACGTAGTTAATCGGCTGCGCCCAACGCCAGATGGGCAGCACGGCGCCGAAGTAGCAGATGATCACCACCAGCAGGCTGCCGATGAATTTCGCCTGGGTCACCGCCAGGAACAGGGTGGGGCTGGTTGCCCCTCCGGCTGTGCCATACAACCAGGCGAAGAAATTCTGCACCGGCTGCAGCGTGCCGACCCAGATTCCCAGGAACGAAAGGACCACGGTGACGATGGAGGTGAGGATGATGTCCTGCTTCCACTTATAGGTCATCTGCCCGGCGAGGACGCCGAAGAGAATCACCAGGATCACCCCCAAAGGTACGGCTGGGTTGGTGAGCAGGTTGAAGCCTACCTGGACGCCGAACGCCCCCATAATCAACCACAGGTAGAAATAGATGAAGGTAATCAATATCCCTCGCGAGCGAGGCGAGACCAGGCGGTAGCTGAGCGCCCCGAAGCTCTGTCCCTCCTCACGCACCCCCATGATGATGCTGGCATAGTCCTGAACCCAACCGATGAAGAAGGTGCCGAGGATGATCCAGGCTATGGCTGGCAACCAACCCCATTGGACGGCGATAATAGGACCCAGGATTGGACCCAGGGCGGCGATGGATTTGAACTGGTAGCCAAAGAGGACATTCCGATTGGCAGGGGTGAAGTCAACGCCGTCCATGAACATCTTGGCGGGAGTCGCCCGATTGGGATCTGGATTGAGGACTTTGCGGTCAATGGATTTGGCGTATACGCCATACCCGACGATGATGGCAATGACGCCAATCAGTAGAATCAGAACCGAGTTCATATGTAGCTCCTTGTCTCAAAATCCAATCCGATAGCTTTGCCGGGGTGATTGGGGCGATGATGTTGCGCGGCAAGGTTGATTTCCTGCATATCTTGTTCTTACCCTGGCGCATCCTCCTTCCTCTCAGCCTGGGTGCTGAGTTTCCTGCCTTTGACGCGGGCAATCTCCCCCGGCGGTCGGAAAATGAGACCGACTCCGGGCTGGAAGAAAAGCCATTTATTATTATTGAATTATTCCGTGCATTGGTCAATATACATCTATCCTTGTCGAAATATGACAAAATACACCTTTTGACGAAGATTCAGAGGGGCTGAGCCGGGGTGCAGGGCGCTGAAATATGATATGATAGCCCCGCAACGCAGGTTCGTCGAGAGAATCATTTGAATTGGAGCGGTCGTGAATCCAGCCATTGTTTTGTTGATTACCGGATTTGTGTACATCCTGTTTTTGGGAGGGATGGCGCTGTTGCGGCGGGAGGGGTTGTCTGGCGCGGTGGCGCTGCAGTCGCTGGCGATTACCCTCGCCGCAGGCGGAATCGTCTATCTGACGGGGTACGCCATCCATCCGGTGCTGCTGCTGATTGTGTTGTATTTGTTCAGCATGCGCTCGCGCCTGCTGGCAGATTTGGGCAATATCTTCGCTCAGCGCAAAGATTTCAACCTGGCGGAGCGGTGTTACGCGCTGGCGTTGAGCTTGTTGCCGGATCCGTCCAGCCGCCTGGTGGTGATGATCAATCAGGGGACGTCCCTGGTGCAGAGGGGGGATTTGGAACGGGCGATACAGACCTTCCAGGAGGTGCTTCGCCGGAAGGCGGAAGGGCATCTGGGGATGAAATATGAGGCGGCTGCGCATTACAACCTTGGCGTGGCGTATCTGCGGAAGGGCATGGACGCGCAGGCGCGGGTCGAGTTCAACACGGTGATAGAGACCCTGCCTGCCTCGGATTTTGCCCGGCGCGCGGAAGAGGCATTGAATCGCCAGCGCCATTAAAAATAACCCCTTGAGGCGACGGAGGTTGCGC
>JBBIPD010000316.1:0-3656 GCA_037443025.1 Chloroflexota bacterium | reverse complement strand
GTTCCAAACCCGCGCCTGGGCTTGCTGGGTCATCCCAAACGCCCCCCCCCCCCGGATAATACCGGAAAGCAACAGGAAAAGCCACACCAACCAAATCAACAGAACCCGCCGGCGGGTTTGTTTGTGATTTTAGACGGGAAGGGATCGGCGGGTATAAAGAAGGTCAGACTCATGCTGACCAGGATATTTCTTCCTCAACCCTTTTCCAGGAGTTGCCATTTTGGCATTCTATACGCGCACAGAATTGTATTCCGAGATTAAACCACTGCACACCAATCGAGATGGCTGCTGGCATTGTAGCATGAGGCATAGTCAGCGTCAATTACAGGGGAAACCGTTGCAGTCTTCAATCTTGTAAGGTACCTCCAGGCAGAAATGAGCTGAGTATCTCCCGATATGAGACCCGGAAAGCACTTCGATTAAGCCAAAAGCATTCAGCATAATGCCATGATTCCCATGCAACAAGCGTGCCAGAGCATCATCAGCCAACGCTCATTCTGACGGTTACGCGAAAAGCAGCCCCCTCCTACATCAAGTAGCGGGATGTTGGGAAAAAGATATAGAAGAATAGAGGATGATTTAATCCAGAGTGAAGCTGGTGCTGGCGTGGTCTACAATCAGTTTTTTGGATGCTTCAGCCCCGGACTCTTGCGCATCAGTCGGCTGTACCGGCTTCTCCGAGTAATAAATCCATGCTGACGCAGTAAAAGGTCCGACCAACTCTGCGCCGCGGAGGTGAACGGTCAACTCAATTTTGGGGTCAATCATCTCAATGATGCTGATGTTAGCCACCTCTTCTCCCATAGCGTTGGTGACGATGATCTCACCATTGGGTCGTTTCTGAAAAGGGGTTACTTCGAGGTAGATTTGCACCCGGCGTTTATCTTGCCAGGGACTGGCATCGAACTGGCGAACCCGCACTTCTTGAGGGGGGAGAGGAATTTCGGATGTATCGCTGAAATGGATATCCATTAAAAATCACATCCCCGCCATAAAAGCCAGACCGGCGGTGCCCGGACCGGCGTGAGTGCCGACCACCGGGCTGACCTCCGAGACGATGCTCTCGGTGATATCGAGGCGGGCGCGAGCCATCTCCAGGAGTTGGGCAGCTTCATTCGGGGCGCTGGCATGGAGGGTTGCCAGGCGCACCGGTTTTCTCCCTGCCACCCGCTCTGCGATAATTTCGACCACCCGTTGGAGCGACTTGCCCCGGGTGCGGACGCGCTCGATGGCTTCCACCCGACCGCCGGTCACTTCCAATATCGGTTTTAGCTGGAGCGCGGTGCCTAAAAAGCGCGCCCCTCCGCCAATACGCCCGCCGCGATGCAGGAATTCCAGGGTGTCCACCGCAAACACCACTCCGACATGCCTTTTGGCTTTCTCTGCCAGGGCTTTACATTCCGCTAGGCTGGCTCCGCTCTCCGCCAGTTTGGCAGCCTCGAGCACCTGAAACCCCATCGCCATGGCGGTGGTCTCCGAGTCGACGATTTCGATTTTTGCGCCGGGGAACATCTCCCGCGCCTGAACCGCCGAGTCGATTGTCCCCGAGAGTTTGGCGGAAATCAAAATCGCCAGCACTTCCTTGCCCTCGTCCAGAAGTTGTCCAAAAATTTCCTTGAAATTTGCAATGGTCACCTGGGAGGTGGTAGGCATGACACTGGCTTTCTTCAAGCGGTTATAAAATTCATCGGGTTGGATGTCCACCCCGTCTCGGAAAGTTTCATTACCCCAAATCAAGATTTGGGGTGCAACGATGATCTTGTGTTTCGCCAGAATATCTTTTGGGATGTAAGCAGTGCTGTCGGTTACAACGGCTACCTGCGACATAGCGCCTCCTTTGGACGAAAATATTCCCATGCAACGAGAGTGCATGGTATTTCGAGGATGATTAACACTGACTTCAGCGCCAAGTTACGGCAACCGCTCCGGTTAATCCTCTAGCTGATAGACAACGAAGAACAGAAAGGCACACGTGCATGCGCCTGAAGCTGCTGATCCTCAGACAAATAGACAAACTTTGGTTAGACAAACTACATAAAGAAGAAGTCGAAGAGTTAGTGAAGAAGAGCAGCGAAAAGGAGCCCGGACGCAATACCAGGTGGGCTGTATATACAGGCGCCCCTGGCGGGATTCGAACCCACAACCATCTGCTTAGAAGGCAGGTGCTCTGTCCATTGAGCTACAGGGGCAGGGAAAAATCACTCCACACAGGGACGAATGCCTTTATACACTCTCGCCCCTGAAAGCGTCTTCAAAATCGTCTCGGCGGGTCTCCCCAAACGCTCACTTAACTCCATCGGAGTCAGGGGCATATTCCCGTTCGAAAGAAAAATCTTAAACACCGCATCAACCAGGGTGGAATGTTCAGGGATGAAGCCCGGCTGCCTGGCGCAATGGGTAATCAGGACATGCTGCAAACCATCCACCCGCTGCACCTCAGCAGTCTCAGGGTCAATCCAATCCACATCCTCTCCGGCGGGCATTTCCTCAAACGCTTTTTGGTGCTCGGGACACAGTTCGCTGCGTAAATATACTCGCCAGCTTCGGTCGTTCTTACTCCACCAATCGAAATCGATATGGAAGCAGGTTTGAAGAGTCGGCTTGATGAGACTGAAACGTTTCCCTTCGGTCAAGTAACCCCTCCCTTCAAAGCATACATCATATCGAACGCTCCGTGTCCACGAAGCGGAAATGCAAATCACCCAAATGCGCAAACCAGGGTCGTGAAGCCAGGAGGGCAAACAGGGGCGCGGGCGGCGTGCGCCGAACGACGTTAATCGCCGCATATAACTCGCTGGCGTGGACATGCCCTTGCGGGTTCAACTTTGCCAGTTCCTTCACCACGTTCACCACCACCCGTTCAAAGGGGGGTTTCTCCTTTTGCATCCGCTCCCAGACCTCATCAATGGACGCAGTGTCGGGAATCGCAATAATCATCCGTTCATCATAGTTGCAAGCCACGGTCTGTTTCAGCATGGCAAACACCACACCGCCATCTGAACCCACCAGAACAGTCCGGATCCATTCGCGGCTTGGACGACGGACATCTGCCGAGACGATCACTTCTCCTGGTTTTTTACCCCGCCGCACATGAATGATGCTACCAGGCTGAAGGTTGCGCTTCTCATACCAATCCCCCAAGCCATAGACATAGCGCTTAGCCCGAACCACCCAGGCTGGGAACTGCGCCCCGCTCTCGCCATCTACCAGGGTAAAGCGTATCCGAGGCGCTTCGTAGGCTGTGGGGAATAAACCGCGCAGGCGAGAAGATAGCGGTAATGTGCCAGAGCGCCAATGGGGGTAAATCAGGCGCACCTCGGCGCTTTCCGCGGGCTGAGAACGATCTTCTATTGGCGAGAGTTCGTCGTCCAGCTCTCGTTCCAAAGCCAGCATTTCCGGCGTCAGCACAGACCGGTCATACTCGCCCCCTGCATAGCGCAGATAGAGCGGCGGTTCGAGAACCTGCGCAGGCTCCAGGCGTTTCAAAAACCAGAGCACCTGCCCTGCCGCGCCCACCTCGTCAAAGCGCTCATCTTCCTGCAGGGCTAAATCCATCGAGAACTCCAACAGCTTGGGATTAACATTGGCGTTTATCTCGACCTGCTCCAACAAGGTCGCCGTAGGCAGAGGACCTCCCCCAGCCATATCTAACACCG
>JBBIPD010000315.1:0-3692 GCA_037443025.1 Chloroflexota bacterium | reverse complement strand
TCCATTAGCCAGGATAAGTCATTTGTGTGGAAGTCGCCTAAAAACGGGGGGCAGAGAATTGCGCTGGGATTGCACTTTGTATGGCGTCCGCCAATCCGGGTTTTTAAGACAGCTTCTGGTTAATCCAATGGGTTGAGGTTGTTAATGGCTCGAAAAATTGAGATTGGGTAAGGACAAAGCGCTTCCGACCGAATGCTTAGCAGGCGTTAACCGATTTTTCAGCCTCGCGCTGCTTGCGATATTTTTCATCCAATTCGTTTATCTTGGTAACTTTGGGCGCTGAGCGACCGCCCTGGAATTCGCTCTCCAGCCAGATGTCAATCAACTTCTTGGCTACTTCCACCCCGATAATCTGGCTGCCCATGGTGATGATTTGGGCGTTGTTGCTGGCGCGGGCGCGCTCTGCAGTGTAGGGGTCCTGAACGCTGACCGCCCGCACGCCGGGCACCTTGTTGGCGACGATAGCCATCCCCGCGCCGGTCCCGCAGACCAGGATGCCCCGCTCGTACTTGCCCGCCGCGACGCTCTCCGCAACCATCGCGCCGATATCCGGGTAATCCACCGGGGTATCGCTCTCCACCCCGAAATCGTCCACCCGATACCCCAGCGAGCGCAAATAATCCCGCACTGCGTTCTTCA
This sequence comes from Chloroflexota bacterium, assembly GCA_037443025.1. Lineage (GTDB taxonomy): Bacteria > Chloroflexota > Anaerolineae > Anaerolineales > UBA4823 > JAQBDA01. The sequence goes on along the minus strand of JBBIPD010000315.1, from coordinate 3,053 downwards.
GGGGAAGACCATAGTGGTCTGACCCCACAACGATGGTTTTATCTTTATCTGCCATGGCATCCTCGCCTTGCGAGTGAACAATTGTGCATGAACATTTGCTCAGTTGAAAATAATATAGCACAGTTTTTTTTCAAAGTCAAGCAAAATCTGCCGGTGCTACACCACCCCTTCCATGACGTATCGAGTTAGTTCGCTCACGCTCCAATCGTGGATGCCCAGCTTTTCCAGGGTGCGCCCGCGTCGCCAGTAATCGGTGCGATGGATGATGCACGCCAGACGGATGATGCTTTCCATGCCGCGCACCGAGACGCCATAGCGCTCGCCCAGGGCGGCGATGGGTACCAGGCTCATCGGCACGTCTTCGGTAATGTAGCGATGGTTAAGGGTTGGCGGCGCCTGGATGCCGTAATACCCTGGCTGGTTGTGGATGGCTTCGTACAAATTGTCCCCCGTTGCGTGATAAGCCATTTGCAGCCATTCCAAAGCGGTGCGCGCCCGAATCCCGAGCGCAGAGGCGACGGTCACCCGTTCCCGGTCGAGCACCGCCAGGACGCGGGCTACCGACGGGCTGACTCCGTCAATATAAAATTGAAATTCGCCCTGGGTGGTCTCAATCCGCCCGGCGTTGAGCAACGCCAACGCGGGATGAAAGATGGCGCCCATATTGTTCAAGCCGGTGTGCAATACGCTGCCCCCGTCAATGAATTGTGGGTAAGCAGGCGCCAGAGCATCCAGCACCATCTGGGTGCGTGTGGCGGGCAGCGCTGCCAGGGGCACAGTCTCTTTGATGCCGAAGATGCGCGCCTGAGCGGGACCATCCGAACGGCTGGCATAAATCAGGGTTTCTGCTTCAGCAATCGTGACATCGGCGCGACAGCCATGCTCCTCCAGAACATGTTTTACTTCGAGAGCGCCGCAGGTGCGCCCGGGGTTTAAGACGATAATCTGCCCCTCTTTAAAAAATGGGGCGAAGTTGCGGGCGATCTCGGCGTGGGCGGTGGATGGCACCACCACCATGATCACATCGCACGCCTCGAGAGCCTCCTGAACGTTCGATGTAACTCTGCTCAGAGTCGCAAACCCGTGTGGACCACCGTCGAAGCTCTTCAGTTCAATCCCCCCGCGAGCTTTGATAGCGGTGATGTTGTCAGGCGTTCGGTTGTACAGGGTGACGGGGAACCCCATCAGGGCGAGATGGGCTGCCATTCCCTTTCCCCCGTGCCCCGCGCCGACTACGGTGAAGCGGATATTTGTTTCCTTCATGGTGAACCTCCAGGGTGAGCGTCGTAATCTGCTCGGTTGTAATAATTCCCACGCCAGAGTGAATCTAAAAATCCATTGCTTTCGCCAGTGAGGCGATGCGCTCAGGCTCGGACAAGCTGCGCCCGGACTGAGGGTCAACGCTCACGCAGGCGCCGCGCCGGTCAATCCGGGTGGCGACCATGCCGCGCCCATAAGGGTTGTTGGCAAGTTGCGGGGCATCCAGGATGCCGCTGGTCACCGCCCGAGCCAGCGTGGGAGGGTGAGTGAAGGCATCTGGCGCCGAAGTTGGCGCCAGCCCTCTGATGGCTTCCAGCACCGCCCAGGCTTCCTGGATTATCTCCTCCTTGCGAGCCTGCACAGCCGGGTCGGCGGTCAAATCAGGCTGACCATTCAGGGCGTTGTCAATGGCGCGGCGGGCGATGCCGGCTGCCTCGATGACGTCGCCCGCGGTCGCGGCGTGATGTGCTTCGGTGTGCCCGACGATATGGACGATATGGGGGCGGAGAGCCATCTGAAGGTAGATGCTGCTTGCCAGGTGTCCACGGGCTTCATTCACATCCAAAGGGTAACTCAGCAAACCGGTGCGAGTTTGCTTGTAGATGCGAAAATCTTTTCCCGCCAACGGTGCGATCATCTCGATGATTGCCAGCATCTTTGCCAGGTCCATCGCGTCCGAAAGACCAGGAGGGCTGTTGAACATCATCTGGGCAATGTAATCACGCACCCCAAAGGCGCGTGCGTTGTACGCCGAGAGAAAAGCCGAGACGACGAAAATTGCGTCGGACGCGTCGCGCATCCCCCAGTGGTGCGGTTCGTTCAGTTCGACCGGTATGCCCCGTTCGCCGTACCAACGCATCACCTCCTGATGGGCGCGTATCGAGCCTTCCAAATCCCAGGGACCGCGTCCGTCCATCTGGTTGAACCAGAAGAGAGGAATGGCGCACCAGGCGATATTGATCGTCTCTACATACATTTCTGCCAGACGGATGAAGTCATCGGTGCCGGAGTAGGTGCGCAGCAAAGGGTAATTGCCGCGGCGGCTTGCCTGGTACAGGTCACGGTAATCCTCGGGGGTGCGCACCGGCACGCCGCCAGCCCCTTTGCGGCGAACGTCTTGCCGTTCCGGGTGGAAAAAGTTCTCCTGGGCGTCCTGGTCGATGCCCAGGGAGATGACATCCAATGCCCTGGCTTCGGCAATTTGGGCAATGCCCTGGATGGTATCAGGTAGCGTGGGCAGCCCAAAGTGATGGCGCAGGATGGGGTAGGGAGATTTCCAGGCGATGCGTTTCACCGCGGTTTGGGGATAGTCGCCTTCTCCCTTCTCGATATTGGTTTGTCCTTTGAGGTAGGCGAGCACAAGCTCGGCGGGTTCGCCGCCCTCAAAAACCTGCTCGAAGAAACCCATCGCTCTGGCGCGCTCTGCCACAGGCGGCGTACCGCCAAAGGCAAACCTGACCCCCCGAGAACGCAATTCATCGGCTTCTTCGGCAAATCGTCCCAACAGGCGCTCCCCGGTCTCTGGGGTGAGGCGGTAGGAGACCCCGACAAGATCGGCGTTGTCACGCCGTGTAACTTGTAATACCTTCTCGGGTGGTACGGCGGGTCCCAGGAAAACTGTTTTCCAGCCGGCGGCTTCGGCGAGGCGCAGGAAGCGCATTACCCCAGCCACATGGACGCATTCCCCCAAAGCGGCGGCAACAACGGTCTTCATGCATATTCTCCTTTTCGACTAACGGCTAATCTTCAAAAATTCTTATTCGCTACAATCCAGTCGGTTGATGATCCCACTC
>JBBIPD010000314.1:0-3697 GCA_037443025.1 Chloroflexota bacterium | reverse complement strand
CACCAGGCAGGCGTTCTGTCCGCCCAAGCCAAACGAATTGGATATAGCGACATTCACCTTGCGTCGCATCGCCTGGTTGGGCGTATAGAACAGGTCGCACTCCGGGTCGGGGTTTTCGTAATTGATGGTGGGGGGGATGATGCCGTTCTGGATTGCCAGCGCGCAGGCAATCGCCTCCAGCGCGCCCGAAGCCCCCATGGCGTGCCCCACCATTGACTTGGTTGAGCTGATTGCCACGTCGTACGCCGCCTCGCCAAACACCCTCTTGATCGCCAGGGTCTCGGTCTTATCGTTGAGCGGCGTGGAGGTGCCATGCGCGTTGATATAGTTCACATCTTTGGGCTGGATGCCCGCGTTCTCGATCGCCCAACGCATCGCCCGGCTGGGACCCAACCCTTCCGGCTGCAGGGCTGCCAAATCATAGCCATCGGAGGAAGAGGCGTGACCCAGCACCTCGGCGTAAATGTGCGCCCCGCGCGCTTTAGCATGCTCCAGCTCCTCCAGCACCAGCATCGCCGCCCCTTCGGACAAGACAAACCCCTGCCTTTTGGCGTCAAACGGGCGCGAGGCGAGTTCGGGCTGGTCGTTGAAATCCACCGGCAAAGCGCGCATCACGCTGAACGCCCCTACCACCAGCTCCATCACAATCGCCTCTGCTCCGCCAGCGATGACAACATCCGCCGCGCCGCGCCGAATCCACTCCGAGCCCTCGCCCACCGCATGCGTCCCCGCGGCGCAGGCGGTGCTGGTTGTGTTGTTCGGACCCAGGCACTGGAACTCCTGCGCAATCAAAAAAGCCGGCACATTGGGGATGCCGCTGGGCAAGAAGAGCGGCGGCATGCGGTCATAGCCCTTGGTGCGCAGGATTTCTCCGGCAGCGTTCAGCGTGTCCAGACCGCCCACCGCCGTCCCGACCAGCACCCCCGCCCGCTCCGGTTCGGTCATCGGATACGCCAATCCGGCGTCTTCTATCGCCTGGCGCGCCGCCGCCAGGGCAAGCTGACTGGAACGCGGCATGCGCCGGGCGGTTTTACGGTCCATGTAATTGTTGGGGTCAAAGTCCGGCACCTCGCCGGCAATCTGGCAAGGCATCTGGCTGGCGTCGAATAAGGTGATTTTGCGTATCCCGGAGCGACCGTGAATCAAGCCATCCCAATACTCCTGCACGGTCAATCCCAATGGGTTAACGGCGCCCACACCGGTGATCACCACCCGTCGTTGTGACATTATTCCTCCAGGGCAATTGCTTGAAAAGGCTGGGAGCAACTATACCATTAAATCTCCCGCCGGTTCCACTCGCCCAATCTCATCCTCTAAAATCACCCGATAGGTTTTCAAAGGAACGGTAGCCGGTCCGCGCAGAACTTTTCCATCCCGCACATCGAAGCAGGAATCGTGCCAGGGACAGACAACGCCATAACCCTCCAAATCCCCCTCGTCCAGTGGACCATCGGCATGCGTGCAGCTATTCTGTGTGGCATAGTATTCGTCGCCGATGCGGTACACTGCCACATCCTCGCCGTCCACCCGCACCAAGCCTATCTGCCCAGGCTTGAGATCTTTGACCAAGAATGCGTTGCTCGCTAAAGACGGTCGCTCAACAACCGCCGAATCTCCATGCAACTCCAACTCCACCGCCCTCGTATCCATCTCCACCAGCGGAACGCGCAGGAAAATCTCACCATCTCGCACTTCCACCGGGTATGTCTCCAGGTTGGCGCTCGGGTCCAGCAACAATACGCCCGTTGTTAGGTTGTATTGGTATCCATGCCAGGGGCAGGTGATCACATCCCCCTTGAGCGCCCCCGCGCAAACCGGACCGCCGCGGTGCAGGCAACTATTGCGTAAGGCGTACCAGCTTCCATTATGATGAAATACGCCGATGGATACCCCTTCCACCTCGATAATCTTGCGCTCGCCATCGGGAATATCATCCACAGGTCCCGCCTTCACCTCCTTATACTCGATAGAGCGGTACATCCCCAGGTTGCGCTCGTAGATATGCACCGCCAATTGGTGCACCGTCGCCGGGTCAACTGGAGCGCGCCTGCCCTCCCCCTCCACCGGTCGTTCATCACTGTACGCTCTTGCCAGCATCTCCAGAATCACCATCATCAGCAGATTCCAGGCGCGCGAGGCGCGACCCTCCAGCTCAGGATCGACCTGGTTTAATTCGCGATGCAAAGCCTCGCTGATGACGTGTTGCACCAGACCGATTTGCCCGATGACATAGCGCTCGGGGATGAAGATCTTGGGGTCTGCCCCATGCGAAGTATGGGCGCGCCCCACGTAATCCACAAAGCGAGCGTAGTCCTCATCATAGACACCCGCCGCAGTGCGCCGCCAAAAATTGGTCAGGTGGTGCATGCGCAATTGCAGGTATTCTTGATCCAGGCTGCCGTCTTTTTTCAGGAAAATCTGGCGCGTGGGAGGGTAGCTGAGCAACTGGCTGTAAAATCTGCCAACGATTTCCGGGATGTATTTCTCAATGATCAGGCGGGTTTCTTTAATCGCCTCGGCTTGCTCTACCCCAAACCCAACAAACTCCGCCATGTTGCGAAAATACTGACCGGCGTCGTTGCTGCCCATCCGGGTGGGTCGTGACTGTAAAGATTCGGTTTCCATATACTTCATTTTCCTTCCTTATCACATTAAACTTTTCTCTGATCGGTGAGGGGTGGTTTGGGCGGTTCGTGCTCCGGGAAAGCGGTTGGAGGCGTTAGCGGTGCCATCCATAATCCCACAAAAGTTGGTTGCACCGTCTCTTCCACCACCACCATCAACCGATTGCTTAATACGTCCATGTCCACCTCGTCGTTTAAAATGGCGCTGAAAGCTTCCAGGGCTTTCTCCGCATCGTATCGCTGACGGAAAAAGCGCCGATCGATATCCCGCTGTATCCTCAGGCGCAATGGGTTCGTCAGCGCAGCCACCACCAGGGTGGATAACGCCAGAACCGCGCTGGACAGTCGGCTCAGCCAACCGAACATCAAGGATTGCAGCAGCAGGACGGTGCCCAAATAAATCACCGCCAGGGTTGCGGTTAATGCTGAGTACACCAGCGTGCGCCGGATGATCAGCTCAATATCCCACAACCGATAGCGAAATATCGAAAATGTGATGGTAATTGGGATTGCCATCACCATCACCAAAAAGATATACGGCGCCACCATCGTGAACACCACCTCAGCCAGGTTCGATCGCGGTAGGAATGCCATCATCTGGCGCAAAGGCACGTACAGGGTATAAGCAACTGCGACAATCGCAGCGCCAAACGTGACCAGCTTGGTCTGCTGGCGCTCCACCGGACCGGAGACGCGGTAGTAACGGTATATCTGGGCGAAGATGCCAATACTCCACCACGCCATCAACAGCAAAAAACCCAGGAGATCAATGTTGAACGGATCCTGAAAACTGAAGATGGATTGGGGGAAAATCAGCCATAATAACGCCCAGACAACCCATGCCAACAGAAAGATCCGAATCCATGACGGCGCATAGAAGCCGGCTGGGAAGAGGTATAGAAATAGAAACGCCAACCCCAAGCCAACAGACTTGAAGATAATCCCGATAAAAGCAATGCCTGGGTTTGCCAGCATCCTGGTGTTAAGCTCCGGGGTTATATTCAAGGCAAACGAAACCTACCCCGCCGCGGTCAATAATGCCAACCAATCGTGCCAACGCAGGCGAAAGAGCA
>JBBIPD010000313.1:0-3733 GCA_037443025.1 Chloroflexota bacterium | reverse complement strand
TCGATGAAATCTCGTATTGCCAGGGTCTCTTCTGGCATTGCCAGGGTATCTATCACCACTGCCCAGTTTGGTCCAATCACTGCCCCCGCGTTTACCTGGGCATACACATCGCTTTGAAAAGAGAACACATTGTCCGAGACACGTTCGCGTTGAATCATAAAACCTTCCAATCCTTGACAAGTGTTTGTGGAGGATAGCACAAACAAGGGGTGAAAGTCAAGAAATATTAATCTTTTCATAATTTGCAATTGAAATTCTCAATAAATAACGATATAATTCAGCAACAAAATAATCCTCTTACCATCCGGGAGGAGTAAGCTCTTAGAGCGCTGTATTAATATCGGTGATATACCGATTGCACAGAGAATGAGGCGCCTCAGGCTGAAAGCCCTCTCAGTTGCTCTGCGCTGAACGTCGCCCGGATTAGCTGTCGAAGAAATTTCAGGTGAATCCACCTGAAAGAGTAGAACGACACGGGTGCGCCCGATAGAGCGCTTCCCTGAAAACCGGGGGCTGAGCGCGCCGGGAATTAAGACCGGTGAACTGAGGTGGTACCGCGGAAGATTTACCCTTTCGTCCTCTTTTGGGCTGAAAGGTTTTTTTATTTTAAAACGCAATTCTGAAGATCGGACTTACTATGAACAACAGGGTATCGTCTGATCCATCTGCAAATGGGAGAGTGACCATGACAGAGTACATCCTGCCCAAAACGTACGATTTTCGAGAAACCGAGCAGCGCATCTATCAATGGTGGGAAGAGAATAAATACTTCAAACCCTCCAACGATCCCCACAAGCCCGGCTTTGATCCGAGCCGGAAGCCCTTTGTCATCGCCATCCCACCTCCGAACGTGACCGGTGAATTACACCTCGGGCATGCCATGTTTGTCGCCGTAGAAGACTTGATGATCCGTTATCACCGGATGAAAGGCGTCCCAACTTTGTGGATACCCGGAACAGATCATGCAGGAATAGCGACCCAGTCGCAGGTGGAAAAGGCATTGGCGCGCGAGGGCACCTCGCGCGATAGGATCGGGCGAGAGGAATTCTTGCGCCGAACCTGGGAATGGAAAGAAAAATACGGCGGTATTATCACCCGACAGATTCGCCGCCTGGGAGCATCCTGCGATTGGGATCGGGAAAGGTTCACCCTGGATGAGGGGCTGTCTCGCGCCGTACGCGAGGCGTTCGTCCGGCTGTACGAAAAAGGTCTAATCTATCGCGGACTCAGATTGATCAACTGGTCGCCCGCCCTGAAAACCGCCGTCTCAGACCTGGAAGTGGAATATTCTGAAGAACCCGGCACGTTGTATTATTTTAAATACATGTTGTCCGGTTCACAGAGCGAATACATTCCAGTTGCCACCACCAGACCAGAGACCATCCTCGGCGATACCGCTGTTGCAGTTCATCCTGATGATGCACGCTACCAGAAATACATCGGGCGAACGGTCGTCGTGCCAATCTTGAAGCGCGAGATACCGGTAATCGCTGATAATTACGTCAATCGAGAGTTTGGCGGTGGGGCTTTGAAAGTCACCCCAGGGCACGACCCTAACGATTACGCCATTGCCCAACGCCACGGTTTACCCATCATCTCCATCCTCGATGAAGCCGCACGTATCAACGAAAATGGCGGTCCCTATCAGGGTCAGGATCGTTTCGAAGCGCGCAAAAACCTGTGGGAAGATATGCGCGCGGCTGGACTGACCCTCAAGGAAGAACCCTATACGCTCAATGTACCTCGATCGGAACGCGGCGGTGAAATCGTTGAACCCATGATTTCTACCCAGTGGTTCGTCGAGATCAAGCCCCTGGCGGAGGCAGCCCTGAATGCAGTGCGCGATGGACATGTTCGCATTGTGCCTGAGCGATTCACCAAGGTCTATTACAACTGGCTGGAAAATATCGAAGACTGGTGCATCAGCCGCCAACTGTGGTGGGGACACCGCATCCCCGTCTGGTACTGCCAGAATTGCGGCGAAATGACCGTCAGCAGAACAGATCCGGATGTTTGCGTCCATTGCGGCGACCCGCATCTGGAGCAAGACCCAGATGTATTGGATACCTGGTTCTCCTCCGGTTTATGGCCATTTTCCACCCTTGGCTGGCCTGAAGAGACCCCAGATTATCTGTATTTCTATCCAACCAGCGTGCTTGAGACCGGTTACGATATTCTCTTCTTCTGGGTGGCGCGAATGATTATGGCTGGACTGGAGTTCACCGGAAAAGCGCCATTCCACACGGTTTATCTCCACGGTTTGATCCGTGACGAAAACGGTCGGAAAATGAGCAAGTCGTATGGCAATGTGATTGATCCACTCATTCTCATGGATGAATTAGGCACAGACGCCTTACGGTTCACCCTCCTGGTAGGGTCAACCCCTGGGAACGATTTGAACCTGAGCGTCAAAAAAGTGGAAGCCAATCGCAATTTCGCTAACAAAATCTGGAACGCGGGACGATTCATCATCAGCGCCATCGCCCAATCGCCCTCAGCGCCTGTTGCCGAACCGCAATGGACGCTTGCCGATTCCTGGATATGGGCGCGTTTACAGACGTTGATAAGGGAGGTGGACAGGCTGTTCCAGAACCACCAGTATGGCGAGGCAGGCAGGCAAATCTATGAATTTTTCTGGGGCGAATTCGCCGACTGGTACCTGGAGGTCGCCAAGACTCAACTCGATGAAGGCGGCGATAGAGCGTTCTATACCACCTTCACCCTTGTCAGGATTCTGGATATGAGTCTGCGTTTGTTGCACCCCTTCACGCCGTTCGTCACCGAAGAACTCTGGGGGCATCTCAAGAGAGCATGCCTGGCGCATTCTGAGAGGCTCTCCCCCTCAGGCGGTTGGTCTGACGCGCTGATCATCGCCCCTTACCCCGAACCGAGGGCTAAGGAAGCCTGGGAAGATGACAAAGTGGCAGAATTTAGCCTTATCCAGGATATTGTACGCGCCGTGCGCAATCTACGGTCTGAAAAAGGTGTGCCGCACGGGCAAAAAATCCCCGCCATTCTTGTCGCCGGGGAACAAACTCCCATCATCCAGGAGCAGGCGAAAACAATTGCCGTCCTGGCTCAGGTTGATTACCGACAACTGACGATCAGCGAGAGCATTATGAACAAACCCCAGGGGCACCTGGTGTTGGTGGTTGGTCCTGTCGAAATTTACCTGCCAGTGGCGCATCTGATAGATACACTTGAGCAGCGCAAACGCCTGGAGAAGAATCTGGCAGAAGTCCAATCCCAAATCGAGCGCCTGGAAGCTTTGCTTTCAGGACCATTTACCCAAAAAGCTCCGCTTGCGGTGGTGAACAAAGAGAGGGAGAAACTGGTTTCCTACCGGGAGACGGCGGAAAAGATCCGCAATCAACTGGCTGAGCTGGGAGGATGATGCCCGTGAAAATCAAGATAGACCATCTGAGTATTGCCTGCGATCAAGCCGGAAGAGGAATCCCTCTCCTGCTCATCCACGGATATCCCCTCAACCGTACCATTTGGGAGTCGCAATTTACCGATTTGAGAGACATCGCCCACCTGATCATTCCCGATTTACGCGGTTACGGCGAATCCGATGCGGAATTATTGTCCGAGAATGAATTGCCCCTGTACACGATGGAGCAATTAGCGGACGATTGCGCCGAATTGCTGAATCAGCTTAAAATCTCCCAACCCGTCGTCGTTGGTGGACTGTCAATGGGCGGTTAAGTAACCTCTGCGATCTATCGAAAAT
>JBBIPD010000312.1:0-3749 GCA_037443025.1 Chloroflexota bacterium | reverse complement strand
AGATAATCGAACTGGTAAAACGCCTCCAGAAGAATTACGGTATGGCGGTGATGTGGATCACCCACGATTTGGGTGTGGTCGCAGAGCTGGCGCATAAAATCAATGTCATGTACGCCGGTTATATTGTCGAGCGGGGAAACTCGAGAGATATTTTCAAACGCCCACGCCACCCCTACACCCAAGGATTGTTGGGGTCGTTGCCGCGTCTGGATGAGGCTCCCGGCACAAAGCTCGCTTCAATCCCGGGTCTCCCGCCCGACCTGGTTGCCTTACCCAAGGGGTGCCCTTTTTACGCCCGCTGCACCTATGCGACAGAGGTATGCGCGGAGACGATGCCGCCATTGGAGAGCGCCGGAGATCGCGACCACTTCGTGGCTTGCTGGCATTGGGCAGAAATCGCTTAGAGGGTTATCAACATGGTCTCGGAGAAACCCGTACTGGTGCAGGTGCGCCATCTCAAAAAGTACTTCCCGATTTATAAGGGGGTAATTTTTCAACGACAAATCGGGAGCGTCAAAGCGGTGGATGATGTCACCTTCGACATTTACCGCGGCGAGACGCTGGGGCTTGTCGGTGAAACCGGCTGTGGTAAAACCACGGTTGGGCGGACAATCCTGCGACTTTACGAGCCGACAGCCGGTCAGGTCCTCTTCGAAGGGGTTGACCTGATGAAATTAAGCGAGAGCGGTTTAAGGGCGTTCCGTAAAAGGATGCAGATGATCTTCCAGGACCCCTACGCCTCTCTCAACCCGCGCATGACCGTCGGTTCAATCATCGCTGCGCCGCTCGAAGTCCACGGTGTACCGAATGGCAAACCAAAGAAGGAACGCATCCAGGAACTGCTGGATATGGTCGGTTTGAACCCCGACTTTGTCAACCGCTACCCCCACGAATTTTCAGGCGGGCAACGTCAGCGGATTGGCATTGCCCGCGCTCTGGCGGTGAATCCAGATTTAATTATCTGCGATGAGCCAATTTCCTCGCTGGATGTCTCGATTCAGGCTCAGGTGGTGAATCTGCTGGAGGAATTGCAGGAGAAGCTCGGTCTCACCTATCTGTTTATCGCCCATGATTTGAGCATGGTGCGCCATATCAGCGATCGAATGGCGGTGATGTACCTGGGTAAGATTGTTGAACTCGCCGATCGCAACGAAATTTATTTGAGACCGTTGCACCCCTATACCCAGGCGCTGATGTCGGCTGTCCCCGTGCCTGACCCGGATATCGCCGAAAAAAGGCAGCGAGTGATCCTGGAGGGCGATTTGCCCAGCCCCTCCAACCCACCCATTGGCTGCAATTTCAACACCCGCTGCCCTTTTGCCGAGGAGATTTGTTTTCAGGAAGAACCGGCATATTTAGAGGTGAGACCCGAACATTGGGTAGCCTGTCATTTCGTCAGCCGCTTTCTGCCTCCGAGTTGAGCCGGTGTTGTCAGATAGCGATTGCTCAGCAGGTAGAAACCTGAAACAGAGATGTCCATCGTTACCAGGATGGACATTTCTATTTTGACAGGTACCTTTGACATTCTGTCGTGCCAAGGCTAAAATGTACCTGTGAAAGAGATTGAGCTTCTGGAGGATCAATGAGCGCCTGGCAGGGCAAATACGTCATCGGCTTAACCGGAAACATCGCCACCGGGAAGAGCGTGGTGCGCAGGATGCTTGAACATCTGGGCGCCTATGGCATTGACGCCGATGCTCTGGGGCATCGCGCCATTGCCCAGGGCGCGCCAGGATATCGGCAGGTGATCAACGCTTTTGGCAACTGGATTGTGGGGGCAGATGGTCAGATAGACCGGGCGCGCCTGGCTCGGGTGGTCTTCTCAGACCCGGAAGCCCTGGCTCATCTCGAGTCAATTATTCATCCCCTGGTTGCTCAGGCAGTGGATTTATTGGTGCGTCGCTCCAAGCAGGAAGTGATTGTTTTAGAAGCGATAAAGCTCATCGAATCCGGGCTGCGCGCCAAAGCGGATACCCTATGGGTGACATACGCCTCTCCGGAGGTTCAGCTTGCCCGCCTGGTGCAGAAACGCCATATGAGCGAGGCGGCTGCTCGACAGCGAATCGCCGCCCAGCCGGATCAGAAATTGAAAATGGAGCAGGCGGATGTGATTATCCGCAACGAGGGGAGTTTCGAAGATACCTGGCGTCAGGTTTTGGATGCCTGGCAGAGGTTGTTCCCGGTTGCTGAAACCAGTCCGTTGAGGGCGGTCCAAACCATCAAGGGCGAGATGGCGGTGCAGCGCGCCAGACCTCGCCAGGCGGAGGAGATCGCCTTATTTATCAACCGGATGAGCGAGCCCAAACGTAATCTCACCCGCGACGATATTATGGCAGCTTTTGGTGAAAAAGCGTTCTTGCTCTTGCGTATTGACCACAGGTTGGTCGGGCTGGTGGGTTGGCAGGTCGAGAATCTGGTTGCCCGCACAGACGAAGTCTATCTGGACCAATCCATCCCCTTTGCAGAGGCTGTCCAGGTCCTGATTGGAGAGGTTGAGCGAGCATCTCGAGAACTTCAGTGCGAAGTCGCCCTTCTATTCTTACCCCCCTCTCTGGCGCGCCAATACGCCATATGGAACGCCCTCGGTTACCAGACGCGTTCGATTTCCAGCCTGGGTGTGCGCGCCTGGCAGGATGCGGCGATTGAGTCAATGCCGGCGGGGACCGTCCTGCTCTTCAAGCAGCTTCGTAAAGATCGTGTTTTGAGACCGGTCTGAGGTTGGTATCAAATAACTGGGAGCATCACCTGGTGCCAGAGATTATTGCGAATTTGCTCAATAATATTACTTTTATCTTCGAGCGGTTGGGCTGGTTAGACCTGCTCGATCTGGCATTGGTGACCCTGGTCTTTTTTGCGATTTTGCTCCTTTTGCGGGATACCCAGGCGGCTGTCTTATTGCGCGGCGCGTTTCTGCTCATCGTCCTGATTGCCTTGCTGACGACCCTCGAAGTGCTGCCGGCGTTTTCCTGGCTGGTGCGAAACACCTTGCCCGCTTTGCTCATCGCCATACCGGTGATCTTTGCCCCCGAGATTCGCCGCACTTTGGAGCGATTGGGACGCGCCGGGTCCTTTTCATCCGCCGATGTCGCCTCCCGAGAGACCGAGGATACGATCAGCGCGGTGGTCAGCGCCGCGGGGCGGCTCTCAGATCGACAGCACGGCGCTCTCATCGTGATCCGGCGCCAGGACAGCCTGGAAGACTACATCAAGACGGGAGTCTTGCTCAACGCCAGGGTGTCCGCCGAACTGCTTTTACAGGTCTTTTATCCCAACACACCGCTTCACGATGGCGCGGTGATCATCTCTGGGGATAAGCTGGTAGCTGCTTCTTGCGTCATGCCGCTTTCTTCCAGCGGCGTCCTCACCCGATCGCCGGAGCGTCAGATGGGTCTACGCCATCGGGCTGCCCTGGGCATCTCCGAGGTGACCGATGCTGTGGCGGTTGTGGTCTCCGAGGAGACCGGTTCCATCTCAGTGGTGCATGGAGGGCGCATGATTCGCCGCCTGGATGTTGAGCGCTTGGACAACATCTTGCGCACCTTCTTCCGCCCTCCGGAGCAACGCCGAGGCTTGCTGGGTTGGCTCGAACGGTTTTTCCTCCCCGGAGGTAAATCGAGACGGGGGGATGCCTAGATGTTGCTGAGGTTTTTTACCTGGCTCAGCCGAAACCTGGGCAACCTGGTTCTGGCATTCTTCCTGGCTCTGGTTGTTTGGGTTTCTGCCATTATTTCATCCGACCCAAATGTTGA
>JBBIPD010000311.1:0-3750 GCA_037443025.1 Chloroflexota bacterium | reverse complement strand
ACCCCGATGAGCATATCCTGCTGGACGTAACCATGTCCAAAGAACCCCTCACCCCGGCGGTGCCTGCGGGCGATGACCAATGGCAGGATGTGGTCAAAACCGTGATGTGGGTTCTCATCAACGCCGAAGAGCTGGGGGTCACCTCGCAGAACGTGGAGGCGATGAAGACCAGCGACAACGTGGTGATCAAACGCATGCTCGGCAGCGAAGGCAGCTTTGGACAGGAAGACCTGGGGCTGGCGATTGACTTCGCGGTCAATGTCATCAAGTCTGTGGGCAACTACGGCGAGATTTACGACCGCTATATGGGACCACAGGGCGCTTCCTTTACCCTCGACCGGGGTTTGAACAGACTCTGGTCGGACGGCGGATTGATGTACGCCCCTCCGCTGCGCTGAATTCATTAAAAATATAAAATCGGGGCGGGCTTTGCTTGCCAGGCAGGCGAAGCTCACCCCAAGATAGAACTCCCTCCAGGTATGCTCCAAACCCGCCTCCCCCGCTTTCTTTATCGCAAAGGCGTGCCTCTCTGGCGCGACGTGGTCGTCCTCAAGTGGGTCGCCCAAATCGTCTCGGCGGTGTTGGCGATTGCCTTCATTTACTTTCTCATCAACAACCTGCTGGAGGCGGCTGCCGCCCGCGGCTTGGGGCTGGGTTATGGTTTTCTGAAGGTATCCGCCGGTTTTCCCCTGGCGGAGTCGATCATCCCCTACGATCCCTCGCGCTCGTTTGGCTACGCCCTGTGGGCGGGTTTCCTGAACACGGTCAAGGTCTCCTTTATCGGCGTCATCCTGGCAACGATATTGGGGCTGGTGGCGGCTTTGGGGCGGCTTTCGAGCAACTGGCTGGTGCGAACCATCGCCGGGGTGTATGTGAACCTGATTCGCAACATCCCGCTGCTGGTTCAGCTTTTCATCTGGTATTTTGCCATCTTCCAGCAGCTCCCCAGGGTGAACCAGGCGATTCGCCTGCCGGGACCGGTGTACCTGAGCCAGCGCGGTTTGTACATGGTGGGCTGGCTGCCGAGCGAGACTTTCAGCGCCTGGCTGCCATTTCTCATCGGGGGTATCCTTCTGGGCGGGGCGGCGCACCGCCTGCTCCTTGGCTACCAGTTGCGCACTGGCAGGCTGACTTATCCGGCTATCGTGGGTCTGGTCATCCTGGTGGGGTTGCCGTTATTGGGGTGGGCGCTTGCCGACTCGCCCCCGCTTCAAAAATCCACGCCGGTATTGGGCGCGTTCAATTTCAGCGGGGGGATGCGCCTGACCCCTGAGTTCGCCGCCCTATTGGCAGGGCTGGTGGTGTACACCGGGGCGTTCATCGCCGAGGTGATTCGCGGCGGCATCCTCTCCGTCTCCAAAGGGCAAATCGAAGCCGCCAAGGCGATGGGCTTGAACCCCATTCAAATCCTGCGCCTGGTGGTGCTGCCCCTGGCTTTGCGGGTGATCATCCCGCCCCTCATCAGCCAATACCTGAACCTGACCAAAAACTCCAGCCTGGCAATCGCCATCGGTTATGTGGACCTCTTCTTCGTGGGAAGGACCATCATCAACCAGGCGGGGCAGGCGGTGCCGGTGTTCATTTTGATTATGGCGATATACCTCAGCCTGAGCCTGTTCACCTCGCTCATCCTGAATATCTATAACCGTCGAGTTCAACTGGTGGAAAGATGACCCTTATCGCCAAGGAGAGCGAAGTCTTGCGCCCGCCGCAGCCCGGCGTAATCAAGTGGCTGCGCAAAAACCTGTTCAGCAACTGGTGGAACACACTGCTGACCGTGTTTTCGGCGGCGGTGGTGATACTGACTCTGCGGGGATTGCTCACCTGGGTGCTGGTCAAAGCCGATTGGACCCCGGTGGTGGCGAACTTACGCCTGTATGCGGTGGGAACCTACCCGGTGGAACAGGTCTGGCGGGTGTGGATTATTATCTATATGGTCTCCCTGCTGATGGGGTTGAGCGCCGGGAAGTGGCACGGAACCGTGCTGGTGTTCGCCGGCGCGATGAGCGTCGCCTATGTTGCGCTGGCTCTGCTGCCCATCCCGCTGAAATATCTGGGGGTTGCCAGCCGCCTGACCCTGGCGGGCAATACCCTCGCCGTGGCGCTTGGTTTCCTCCTGGGCAGCCTGTTGGAACGGCGTTTTCGTTTCAAAGGGCGCTGGGTGATTCTCGCCTGGCTGGCGTCGTTCGGACTTACCATTCTGCTGCTGGGCGGAAGGCGCGGCTCGAGCATCCTGCCGCCGGTCGAGAGCGGTCAGTGGGGCGGACTGACCCTGACCTTCTTGCTGGCAATCGTCGGGATTGTGGCATCCTTTCCCATCGGGGTGCTTTTGGCGCTGGGCAGGCAGAGCAAACTGCCGGTGGTCAAGGTGATGTGCATCGTCTTCATCGAGACGGTGCGCGGGGTGCCGCTGGTGACCATCCTGTTTATGACTTCGATTTTGCTGCCTCTTTTCCTGCCGGATAATGTTCGGATTGACCGGGTGCTGCGGGCAATGCTGGGGATGACCCTCTTCGCCGCCGCCTATATGGCAGAAAATGTGCGCGGCGGCTTGCAATCCATCCCGCGCGGGCAGTATGAAGCCGCCAGTGCGCTTGGGCTGAACAACTTCCAAACCACCCTGTTGATTGTGTTGCCCCAGGCTTTGCGGGTGGTGATTCCGGCGATTGTAGGGCAGTTCATCGCCCTCTTCATGGATACCACCCTGGCGATCATCATCGGCTTGTTGGAGCTGCTTGCGGTGGGTTCCGCCATCCTCAACAGCAACCCCGCCTGGTTGTTGTTGGATATGGAAGTGTACGCCTTCATCGCCCTGGTATTCTGGGTGTTCACCTTCTCGATGGCATACGCCAGTCGTAAGGTGGAGGCGGCGGTCGGTTTGGGGACAAGGTAAGAAGGATATGACAGAACACAATAAAACAGACCAGGATGCAATCATCATCTGCCGCGATGTGCACAAGTGGTTCGACGATTTTCACGTGTTGAAAGGCATCAGCCTGACGGTGCGCCGCGGGGAGGTGTTGGTGATATTCGGACCCTCGGGATCGGGCAAATCCACCTTCATCCGCACCATCAACCGCCTGGAGGACCATCAGCGGGGGGATATCATCGTGGACGGAATCGAGCTGACCGACGACCTGCGCAATATCGAGGCGATACGCAGCGAGGTGGGGATGGTCTTCCAGTCGTTCAACCTGTTCCCGCATCTGAAAGTGATTGACAACATCACCCTGGCGCCAATTTGGGTGCGCAAGTGGCGCAAAGACAAGGCGGAAAAGATTGCGATGGAACTGCTGGAACGGGTGGGCATCCCCGAGCAGGCGCAGAAATACCCTGGTCAGCTTTCGGGCGGGCAGCAGCAACGCGTGGCAATCGCCCGCGCCCTGGCAATGCAGCCCAAGGTGATGCTGTTCGACGAACCGACCAGCGCCCTGGACCCGGAGATGATAAAGGAAGTGCTGGACGTGATGAAGGAGCTGGCGCGCAGCGGAATGACCATGCTGGTGGTGACGCATGAGATGGGCTTCGCCCGCGAGGTGGCAGACCGCATGGTGTTCTTCGATGGGGGGAGAATCGTGGAGGAAGGCACACCGGCGCAGATATTCTCCCATCCCCAACAGGAGCGGACAAAGCTGTTCCTGGAGCAAATATTGTAGGGGGAGGCAAGCAGGGGCTGCTTCGTCGCCAGGAACGCCTCTACTCATAACATAATTATGAGACCTCCGCTGGCTGGAGGCAGAAGCCATATCT
>JBBIPD010000310.1:0-3755 GCA_037443025.1 Chloroflexota bacterium | reverse complement strand
CGGGGGTGCGCGTCAGCCTGGCTGAATCCGCCGATGCCATGAGAGCGGTGGATAGTCTCGGAATCAAGGATAATAACGCCTTTCGGCACAGCCTGCGCGCCACTCTCATCAAAGATACTCTGGGGATTCCCGTCTTCGATGAGCTTTTTCCGCTCTTTTTCGGAGAAGCGGGCACGTCTCCATTGTTGAATTTATCCGATGATCTGACCCCAGAAGAAGCCAAAATGCTGGCAGAAGCCTTGCGCCAATTCGCCGAGCAAATCAGGAACATGTTGCAGCGCCTGATGAACGGCGAGCCGCTCAATCAGGATGAGCTGGAACGATTATCCAGGTTCACAGGTTTATCCCAGGCGAACAATCTGCGCTATCGAGAGTGGATGGCGCAGCGCATGGAGAAAGCGTTACGCCTGCGTGAGGTGCGGGAGGCGCTTCAGGAACTGGCTGAATTGCTCAATCAAATGGGAATGGATAAGAAACGGGTGCAGGAGCTGCAGCAGTTGATGCAAGCCAACCTGCGTTCTTTGCAGGATCAGATTCGCCAGTATGCGGGAGAGCGGATAGCGGAGAACATGAGCCGACAGCCTCCCGAGGAGGGTCTCGATGGCTTGATGAACCGTCCCTTTAGCGCTCTCTCAGAGCGAGACATGGAGCAGTTGCGCAAAGAGGTGCAGCGGATTGCAGCCGCTTTGCGCACACGGATTGCCTTGCGGCAGAAGCGCTCCAAAAACGGGCAGCTTGATGCCAAGGCGACCATTCGCGCCAACCTGAAACATGGCAGCGTTCCAATCGAAATCAAGCATCGCGAGCATAGCTTAAAGCCTCGCCTGGTGGTGCTTTGAGATATCAGCACCTCGATGCGATTTTGCTCTGAACTGATGTTGAGCCTTTTATACGCCCTCCAGGATCAGATTAGCAAAACCTATGCGTTTGCTTTTATTGATCACCTGGAATACATATCGCCTGATTTTGAGGCGAATGACGCTCGCGCCGCGGTGCGTCAGGTGCTGGAACGGATGCCTTCGGGTTACTACAATACCGATTTGGGCTACAGTCTGGAAAACTTCAACCAGCAGTATCGGGATACCATCGACTCGCGCACAATTTTCCTGGTTGTGGGGGATGGGCGCAACAATTACAATGACCCCCGCCTTGATTTGTTTCGCGAACTGTCTCGGCGCTGCCGGCGTACCATCTGGCTCAACCCCGAAGCGCCTGCGCTGTGGGGGACGGGCGACAGCGATATGTTGAGATACGCCCCGGATTGCGATACGATTTTAAATGCCAGCAATTTGGCTGAGTTGAGCGCAGCGGTGGATAAACTCCTCACCCAGGTTTGACCAACCTCAACGCATTGATGTGATGTCTTAACACAATAGAATCTGGCTCAAGCGAAGAGCCAGATTCATCGTTTTGCGTTGCATATGCAGTTTATCTTCTCAACCGAAAATAGTTCTCTGGAATGGTTGCTTCCGGTCTGACCGCCTCCTGTCCTGCCAGACGGCTGTAAAGGTAATTGATTTCATATATCCGGTCCTTTAGCTCCGGGGTGAGACAACCTTCTGGCATGCGCCACGACCAATTCCCGCTTGGACGCCCGGGGTAGTTCATTCGGGCTTCATTCCCCAGGCTGAGAAAATCCTGCAGAGGGGCGATGGCGTAGACCGCCACCGAAGCCCATACAGCCCGAATCAGGTCCCAGGATACGTTGCTCCCATCCCGAGAGAGATAACGCCGATAGAAGCTCTTCTCCTCCTCAGGCACCCGTTCATACCAGCCGCGGGCGGTATCGTTATCGTGGGTTCCGGTATAAACCACGCAATGGCGCGGGTAATTATGGGGCAAGAAGGGATCGCTGGGTCCTCCGGCGAATGCGAATTGCAAGATTTTCATCCCGGGAAGGTTGAACAGATCGCGCAATTCCACCACATCGGGGGTGATCACGCCCAGGTCCTCGGCGATGATAGGCAATTCGCCCAGCTCTTGTTGCAGGGCTTTCAAGAAATGCTTGCCTGGTCCGGGCACCCAGCGCCCTTTTTCAGCCGTGGTTGCCTTGCCCGAGACTTGCCAGTAGCCGGCGAAGCCGCGAAAATGGTCCAGACGGACAATATCCACAGTCGAGAGCACCGCCCGGAAGCGCTCCAACCACCAACGGTAGCCCTGCTCTTTATGCGCTTTCCAGCGGTAGAGGGGGTTGCCCCACAACTGTCCGGTGGGTGAGAAGTAATCCGGTGGAACGCCAGCCACGAATTTCGGCTGCCCTTTATCATCCAGGTAAAAAAGCTCGGGATGCGCCCAGACATCGGCGCTGTCATGGGCGACGAAGATGGGAATGTCTCCGATAATGAGGATGCCCTTTTCCCTGGCAAAACGGCGCAATCTGTCCCACTGACGGAAGAACAGGAACTGGCGAAATACCTGGCGGGAGATCGCCTCGCTGAGTTGCTGGCGAGAGCGTTGGATTGCCTCCGGCTGTCTATCGCGCAGTTCCGGTTCCCATTGGCTCCAGGGATTGCCCCCATAATGTTCTTTAAGCGCCATAAAATGGGCAAAATCGTCCAGCCAGGACGCCTGATTGGCTCTGAATTTCGCGTAATCCAGCCATATCTCGGCTGACTTTTCGAGGGTATTGAAATGGGCGTATGCCCGATCCAACAGGTTCAACTTCCAGGGAATCAGCGCCCCAAAATCCACCCTGTCTGAGGGGAACTCCGGCAAATCCTCAAGGTCGGATGGGGAGAGCAGATTCTCTTCCAGGAGCCACTCAGGGCTGATGAGGTAGGGGTTGCCGGCAAAGGCGGAGAAGCATTGATAGGGCGAGTCGCCATATCCGGTGGGACCCAGGGGCAGAATTTGCCAGATTTTGCAGCCCGCCTCTGCCATGAAATCCACCCAGCGCATGGCTTCAGGTCCAATATCGCCAATGCCATATTTGCCTGGCAGGCTTGTAGGGTGGAGGAGTATGCCGGAGGAGCGTTCAAACTTCATAGGGTAACCTCTTGGTCTGGATAAAATCCCCCCGCCGGATGATATTCGAGAGGTAATCGGATGGAATCACGTCGGTGGCGATGACCGCCCCTGCCTCGACCACCAACCCGGGGGAGACCACGCTGTTCTTCCCAACCATGGTGATAGCCTGTGGCTCCTCATTGGACAATCCTCCAACCCGGGCGTTTTCGCCGATGGTGACCTTTTTATCTATGATGGCGCACTCGACCACCGCGCCGGAGTGGACGGTCGAATCGGTGAGGATGACCGAGTTGCGGATGACCGCCCCAGGATGAACAACCACACCCGGTGAAAGCACGCTGTGATCAATGGTCGTTTCGCCATAGATGACGCAGCCGTCGGTGATCATGCTATCAATCACGTTGGCGCCCTGGAAGATGCGCACAGGAGGGCGCTCCTCAGTGCGGGTGTGGATGATCCAGGTTCGGTCTCCCAGGTCTATCCGGGGTTTGGGTCCGAGCAGGTCCATGTGCGCTTTCCAGTAGGAGTCAATCGTGCCGACATCCACCCAATAGCCCGTGAAGGGGAAGGAATAGACATTCATGCCTTCGCGAATCATCTTGGGTAGAATATCTTTGCCGAAGTCGTGGGAAGAGGCGCTGTTCTGGTGGTCCTCCCATAAAACCCGGTCGAGCAGATGCCGGTCGAAGAGATAGACCCCCATGTTGGCGATATTTGAGGTTGGTTGAGAGGGTTTTTCGACGAATGAGATGACGCGGTAATTGCTATCCACCTCCACGATGCCAAAA
>JBBIPD010000309.1:0-3778 GCA_037443025.1 Chloroflexota bacterium | reverse complement strand
GATAGGGCGAATTCTCCTGGTTCTAGAGCAAATCCACAAAGGCGAAAAAGCCTCGCCCACAGTGATTAAAAACGCCATCCAGGATGATCCGCACCCCGTTACGGTGCGCCAGATCCAACAAGGCTTTGAAATCGCCCATATCCCCCAGTTTGGGGTCAATCTTGAAATAATCCAGCGTGTTGTAGCGATGATTGGAGGTCGCCTGGAAGATGGGGTTCAGGTAGATGGCATTGATGCCCAGATCCAGCAGGTAATCGAAGCGGTTGATGACACCGCGCAGGTCTCCCCCTTGAAAATGATAAATGGTTGGCGGAGAACCCCAGGGTTGCACATTCCAGGGGTCGTTTGTTTTATCCCCGTTGGCGAATCGGTCGGGGAAAATCTGATAGAAAATTGCATCTTCAATCCAGTACGGCACACTCATTGACAACCTCAATGTGTGAATTTATGAGAAACGTTCCAACCTGCGAACTCGCAGACACAAGAATCAACATCAACGATGTAAGCCCTGCACGGCTTCGAGCGCCTCCAGGATGGCTGTTTCGGCAACCGACAATGCCTGGTTCGGCGCTACTCCGTCCACAAAGATGGACTGCAAGGCGATATCCAACTGAGGCGAATAAATTGTCATCAAAGACTGGGGCGGATAGGCATGACCCGCCTCCAACGCCGTCATCGCCTGTTTCACCAGTTCATCCTTGATGGAAAACTGGCTCCCCGGGGCAAAAGCCGCCGAGGCTTTTATCGCCGGAATTGCGCCGGTCTCCCCCAGGTAAGCTTGAGACTGCGGCGCGAGCAGGGTCTCCAAAAATAACCCTGCCGCCTCCCCATCGTCGAACGCAACCGGAGAAAGGTACACGTTTTCCGCCTGGACAAAACCGGAGAGGGACCCCTCATCGAGCAGCGGGAATGGGTCAATTGCAACCCCGCCGAAACCCAGGGCTTCTACCAACTGATTGCGCCGGCGTGTACTCTCGATGATATACCCGGCGCGGTTGGCGGTGAAATATTGGATATCGTTATCGCTGTAAAAATCCACCAGACCAAAGCGCTCAAATGAGCGAAGCAAGTCAATCCAGGCAAGCCCATGCTCATCGTTAAAGGCAGGCAGACCCTGCGCGTCCATCAGGCGTCCCCCCAATCCATAGAGATGACCGCCGGAGTAAAAGAAACTGCGCTCCAGATACGCCCCGAAGACGTCACCCTGCGTGGCTTGGCGGGAGAAGGCTATCATTTCATCCATGGTCTCAGCAGAAGCCAAAATCAGGTTGGGGTTGCGATATAGCACCACCCCTTCCAGACTGATGGGCAACCCGACCTGAGAATTTCCCAATTGCGCTGCTGCGACCCCAGCCGGGTTCAGGCTTCCAATCACAGACGCCGGAACAACCCCGGTCAAATCTGCCACCCAACCCCGATTGAACCATTCCACGCCCCATTGACCATCGGCGATGACAATATCCGGCGGGTTACCGTCAATACTGGCAGCTTCGAAAGCTCCCTTCAGGTCAATTTCCGGCACAAACTGGACATCAAAGACGACATCCGGGTAAAGGGTTTGAAAATCATGGATGGCTTTGAGCAGCGCCGGGCGCTTTTGCACATCCCAGGCGTGCCAGATGGACACCGTACCCGCCACCCTTGTCACGGTTGGGGTTGGGGCGGGGGTTGGGGTGAGGTTTACCGCCAGCGCCGGGCGGGTGGTAGGGGTGGGCGGCGCCGGATTCGTAACCTGGCACGCGGTTAAGTAAAAACCTGTCAGGATAATCAGGATTGCAGTTATCAGGCGAGAACGATGTGCCATATCGGTGTATTTGTGGTTTCGCCGCCCTTCAGCAGTTCACTCCTCAACTGCGCCAGCCAGCAAGCCACGGACGAGATAGCGGTATAAAAACACAAAAATAACCACAACCGGGATGCTCATCATCAATGCCAGGGCGGAAAGGCTGCTCCATTCAACGGCTGCCCTGCGCATCATCCCGGAAACAGCCATAGCGATTGTAACATTATTGCTGTTTTCTACAAACAACCAACCGACAGCAAATTCAGTATAGCCCATCAGGAACGCCAACAACACCGCGACCGCAATCGCCGGCGTCGCCAGGGGCAATGATACCTTAATGAAAGAAACAAAATGAGTGGCGCCATCCAAATAAGCCGACTCCTCAAGCTCAACCGGCACCGCCTGGAATGAGGCGCGCATACTCCAGATGCAAAACGGCATAGAAAAGGCGGTATAGACGATCACCAAACCGAAAAGCGAGCTGCGCAGACCCAAAGCTGAGAGCAGCACGTAGAGCGGGGTCATCAAAGCCACCGGGGGTAGAAATGCACCCACAAAAATGGCGAACAATCCCGCTTTTCGCCCCGGGAAACGGAAACGGGCAAACGCATAAGCCATGCTTGCCCCAAAGATCAGTGAAAGGATTGCGGATCCTCCCGCCACCAACAGGCTGTTCTTGACCAACCCCGGAATGGAAAGAGTTTGCGATGGGTTCTTCCAAACGTGCTCAATAACAGACCAGGTAAATTCCCGAGGGATCAACCGAAATTCCGTTGGCGCTCCTTTTATCGAGCCATCCAGGGCGATCCGAGCCATGCCCCACACCGGCAGGATGGCATACAGACTTAGGGCGGCTAATCCACACTGGAAAAGCAAATGCTGCCACCACTTCAGTTTACGCATAGGTATAACCCTCTGCAGCTCTGCTCCATCGGCTGAACCACAAGATGAGACCGATGAGTATCAATACCGTAAAAAGATTTATTGCAGCCGATGCCCCATACTGCCCGAATTGATTAAAAAAGTTAAATGAAGTTACTGAAAACGTTGCCAGGGGAAAAGGCGGTTGGAGAACCAGAAAGATATAAAACTGGTTGAAGGAGAAAATTGCCCGAATAATCACGGCAGGGATGAGCAAAGGTTTGAGCAAAGGCAGGGTAATCAGAGTAAAGGTCTTGAATGTCCCGGCTCCATCCATGGCAGCCGCATCGTAGATTTCTGCCGGGATTAACTTCAGACCAGCAGTAGCAGCCAACATCATGAAGGGGAACCCATACCAGGTGGCAGTGATCAGCAAAACCACCAAAGCATAGGTTGGGTTGCCTTGCCATTGGGTGATGAAATTGACCGCCCCGGGGTAGTCGGCGGTCTCATACCAGGTTTTCGCGGCATGGGTGAACCATCCAAAACGGGGATCAAAGACCTGCGCCCAAATCAGGGCTGCGACAAATTCAGGTATCGCCCAGGGCAGGATGAAGATAACCCGCCACAAACGCTTAAACCGAACCCCCTCCTGGTGGAGCATCCAGGCAGCGCCGAGCCCCAGGAAGGTTTGTAAAAACAGGCTGAGACCCGTCCAGATTATCCCAAAAACAACCAGCTCCGACGCTGCGCCGCCAACCAACTGGAGAATTAGCGTCGGTCCAGAGTAATGCACCTCCTTACTGAGCGAACGCTGGAAGATGCGCGCCTGAACCGGCTCTACCTGACCGGTGATTCCTGACCAGACCTCCCGCCAGACGCCGCCTCTCAGACCATCTTTGATGGCTGTAGAGCTGAAATCGGTCAACGCCATCGCGCCCTGAAACAGCATCGGATAGCCTGCAATCAACCCCAAAATGACCAGCCCAGGCAACAACCATGGGATGGCGGTTTTTAAAGACCTGAACCCGCTGCTCCACCTCACCCGTGACAAACCCTGCCGAGACGCCCACACCCTGGTTTGTCCCATGTGCAGAACTGGTTTCCATACCGTTTCACGAAAGCCATAAGCCG
>JBBIPD010000308.1:2377-3795 GCA_037443025.1 Chloroflexota bacterium | reverse complement strand
CCGCGGTCAGTCGGATGGACCGGGAGGCGAGACGGTTCTAAAGCAGGAGACTCAGGGGGAAAACAAGCGGGAAATCAGCGCTCCGGCGGGCGCTGTCCCTGAGGCGCCGAACATCGGCTTTATCGACTCGCCCTCCGCCACCTGCTACCAGCCCGATCCGGCGAAAGACGAGTGCTTCATCAACTGGTATTATCTGGCGGTGGACGCCGCCCCTAATTACATGATTACAATGACCGTCACCCTGAACGCTATTGGGAAGGTGGCTTATACCTCGGGTTTCTTTCAGACCAGCATGTACGTACCCTATGGCATGATTCCCAATGGTTACAAAGTCGCCTGCGGGGCGCTGGGGGCAGGCGGCAATCCTTACCAGGGCAACGCCTACGCCTACACCCTCCGCGCCAGGGACTCCGCCAACCTGGGTTCGGCGAACTACGGCACGGTTTACTGCCCGGCGTACATCCCTTAGACCATTCTCCTGGAGGATGCTTTGATGTCCCGTATCTGGAGAATCAGCCTTCTGGCTCTGGCGTGCCTGGCGGGGTTGACGTTTGCCTGGGGTGCGGTGCGCGCCGCGGGCATCGCCGCTTCCGGTGCGCCGCCAACCCCACCCGTCGCGACCACCCCTCAACCGCTCTTTGACGAGCCGCAGGACTCCCCCGGAGACGCCGCCCCCGGCAGCGATCGTCAGCGCGACCCAACCAACCCCAATGAGCCTGCCATCTCTTTCATTGACAACCCCAGTCCCACCTGTTACCTACCCCGTCCCGGCAGCGACGCCTGCTACATCACCTGGCAGTACCTGTACGTGTCTGCCAGCGCGTCAAATTACATTATCAGCATGACCGTCAATATCAGCAACCAGTATCGAGCCTATTTTTCGGGTTTCTTCCAAAACCAGATGACCATCCCCGGCGATATGCTGGGCAGGGGCTTCCGTGTGGCGTGCGGCACGCCCGGTTCAGGCAGCGTCCCCGGATATGGCAGGCAGTACTCATACACCATCCGGGCGCGCGAAACCGGCGGTTTGAGCGCAGCCAATTACGGCATTGTGACCTGCCCGGGCGACCGGGTGCCGCTGCAGTTGCTCGGGTTGAGCGGTCCGGGCAGCGGATCCACGGGCGCAGATTACACTTTTATCGCCAGCGTCCAACCGGTGACCGTCACCCCTCCGATCACCTACGTCTGGGAGGTGAGCGATTACCCGGTGATCACCCAGACCGATGGGTTGAGCAACGCCCAGGTGTTTAACTGGGCAGGCGACGGGGTGAAGACGGTCAAGGTGACTGCCAGCAACCCGGCGAACAGCCTGACGCAGTCGCAGACCGTCACGATTTTCCCTCTCACGCCGCTTTCTTCCTTAACCCTCAGCGGTCCGGGCAGCGGCAAGCCGAATGTGAATTACACCTTTGCCGCCA
>JBBIPD010000308.1:0-2314 GCA_037443025.1 Chloroflexota bacterium | reverse complement strand
TGAACGACTCCCAGACATATAGCTGGTCGACAACCGGCGCGAAATCGGTGCAGGTCACCGCCAGCAACCCGGTCGGCTCGTTGACGCGCAGCCTGAATATTCTGATTGAACCCTACCGGATTTATTTCCCGTTGCAGAGGAAATAGGAGGGAAGGAGAGAGGCTTAACCGGGGTTTTTCAATAGGAATATGTCGCTGCAAGGCGCGTCCTTTGTGACGAAGCCCCTGCATCATCGTGCGATGGCTTCACCCGGCAAAGACCGCCGGATAGCCGCCGATTGAAATCGGCGGCTGATAGCAGAAAACAGGCTGAAGCCTGTTCTACGGGGTTCAGGCAAAAGATTGCAACCTTTGATATTAAAAATGATTGATTTCGAATCCACCTCACCACCCATCTCGGTCACCCAGCGCATGCAGCGACTGATTGACCTGTGGCAGGCGCGCAACGATAAGCGCGCCGCTTTTCTGGCATGCTACCACGTGATGACCACCAACATGCTGGACGCCATCAACAACAACGAGTTCAACGACGCCGAATGGGTCAACAGCCTGCTGCACCACTTTGCCGGATATTATTTCTCGGCGCTGAACGAGTACGAACGGAGGAACCCCGCCACCCCTGTTGTCTGGCTGGTGACGTTTGACGCCGCCAATCAGCCCGGCGTGCTCACCCTGCAAAATCTGCTGCTGGGCATCAACGCCCACATCAATTATGATTTGACATTCACCCTGGTGGATATGCTCGAAGGGGAGTGGCGCCAGCTCTCCCCAGACGAGCGCCAGGGGCGTTACGACGACCACTGCCAGGTGAACGCCGTCATCCGACGCAGTATTGACGCCGTGCAGGATACCATCCTCGAGCCAGGCGAACCCCTGCTGCAACTCGCCGACCGGCTTTTTGGTTCAACGGATGAGTGGGTGATCTCACGCCTCATCAGCGGCTGGCGCGAGACGGTCTGGCAGTCCGCCCAACGCCTGCTGGAGGCGGCTGACCCTGAAACTCGCCAAACCCTGGCATCGGAGGTCGAAAGGGAAGCCCTGGAGCGCGCCCGGTGGATTTTACGCGTATGACGACGACCTCCGCTACAATGACAATCTTTGTTATAACACCGGTATCATGAAACCCCTTCTGGACACATTGCGCGCCGAAGCCGTGCGCCGCGGGCTGCTGGCAGCGGACGCCCCGCTGGACGCCCCAACCGTCTTTGCCCTGGTGCGGGATATGCCCTATCAGCGCGCCAGCGACCGCCAGCCCGAGACCCTGATTCGCGAATGGCGCGGCACCTGTTCCGGTAAACATTATCTTCTGCAGAGGCTTTTCGCCGAACTGGGCATCCGCTCCCGGCTGATTGCCTGCACCACCGAAACCCATCTCGACCCCGCCTCAGCCCATCCACGCCTGCGTCCCATCCTGGAAAAGGGTGGCGTGCGGGTGGTGGACGTGCACAACTTCCTGGTCCTCGAACTGCCCCAGGGCGAAATGGTGGTGGACGCCACCTTCCCCGCCTCTTATAAGAAATACGGCATGACGGTGAACGAAGATTTTATCCCAGGGCAGGACCAAAACCTCGCAGCCAAGCCGATGCGCACCTGGGTGGTCCCCCCCGAAAAGGACGCCCAGGAATTCAAAGATGAACTCCTGCGAGCAAATTTCAGCGATGAAGAGCTGGCGGTGCGCGAAGATTTCATCCGCACTCTGGGCGAACTGTTGGCGGGTGAACACGCCTGAGCTCAGGGCACGTACACCGGCAACTCCTGCACCAGGAATTTATCCTCCGCCTTAACCACTGTATAAGAGAATTGCGAGACCGACGGCATCTCGGTTTCGCTGGCGCCGCAACATGGACCGCGCCCGAACAGGCTGCCGTCGGGGTTGCTGAATTCCACCAGGAACACAAAACTATCGCCCGACCGCTGTTGCAGGCTCGCCGTGCGCAGCGGCAGGCACTGCAGCCCGTTTTGGGCGCATCCCCGTTCGAACAAAGCCGCGTAATCCTGTGGGTCAATATCTGGGTTCCACTCTTGAAGCAGCTCATACGAGCCGCCATAGAGCGCCGCCGCGGCGGCGTAATCGCCCTTGTTCAAGGCGGTAAAGTAATCGGTCAATGCCTGCTGGGCGAGCTGGGTCTCGTCCAATGAGGCAGTGCAGGCTGCGGCTAAGAGAAACACACCGAAAATGATGATCAGGTGTCGCATCGCAACCTCCTGTTGCCTGCGGCGAATTCCTGGCAAGCGGGAAAAATCAACGGGGCGGGGTTTTTTTTCAATCCATAGACGCAGGGAGAGGGAAAATGTTCCCGGCATGTCAAAATCAG
>JBBIPD010000307.1:0-3841 GCA_037443025.1 Chloroflexota bacterium | reverse complement strand
ATTGACCTGATAAAAAAACCAGGCGGTTCATCCGCCTGGTTTTTTATATCGCTGGAATCACCCCGGGCGTTCGAGCCCATGCGCCTCCAACAGGGCGGTGTCGTTCAAAAGCGCCTGCGTCTCTCCATCGGCGACGATTTTACCCTCGTCCATGATGACCATGCGCGGGAACAGCTCTCTCACCATGAGCATATCGTGGGTTGAGACAAGCATGGTCAGGGGTAACTCATCTAACAATTTAATCAATGAACGGCGCGAGCGAGGGTCGAGCCCTGCAGTGGGCTCATCCAGCACCAGCACCTCCGGCTTCATGGACAGCACAGTGGCGATGGCGATGCGTTTCTTCTCCCCCATGCTCAAATGATGCGAGACCCGCCGGGCGTAATCCTCCATTCGCACAGCCGCCAATGCCTCCAGGACGCGCGCCTCAACCTCCGGCAGCGGGAGACCCTGATAAAGCGGTCCATAGGCGATGTCATCATAAACAGTGGGCGAAAAGAGCTGATCATCCGGCGCCTGGAATACAAGCCCCACCATAGCCCGCACCCGCTTATAGTTTTTCTCTTCCACCGGAAGACTGCATACCTGCACTTTCCCTTTTCCACGGAGAATCCCGTTCAGGTGCAGAATCAGGGTGGATTTACCGGCGCCGTTAGGACCGACCAATGCCACTTTCTCCCCTGGATTTATTTTCAGGGATACGTTCCTCAAGGCAACATGTGCGTCAGTGTAAGCGAATGAGAGGTTTTCTACTTCAATCGAGTGGTGCATAGATCAAAATCCGCCATTAGAGAAGATAAGCCAAACCCAATAAGACCACCAGTAACCCTATCCCAATCGCCAGAATCGTCCAGTGTATGGGACGAAGGGTAGGAAGGGGCAAGTGGCGCACCTCGCCATCATAGCCGCGTGAAATCATCGCCATGTAGATGCGATCGCTGCGCTCAAAGCCGCGCAAGAACAGGCTGCCCGCCATGCCCCCGGCAACGCGGGCGCGCCAGGCGACATTGCCTCCGGTTTTCAAATCCGCCCGCTCGGATTGCCCACTGCGAGCCGCTCGCGCTCGGAGCAGGCGCATCGCCTCGTCCACCAGGACGAAAAGATAACGCCACATCAACCCAAATATTGCCACCAGAAGACGAGGGATTTTTATCGCCCGCATTGCAGACATCAGCTCAGGGAAGGTAGTCGTAGCAGCCAGGACAATCGCCATCTGGACGGACATCCAGGACTTCAGAGCGATGCTCACGAAACGTTCTAAGCCGGGTTGGGTTACGCTGAGTTTCCAATTCAGGATAGAAAAGTTGAACAAAGCGGGTCCGTCCATGGTGAATAAAACCGGCAAGGCTGCCAGCACGAATGGCAGAGCTAACACCGCGCGGCGCAGGACATACTTTATCCCCAAATCAGATAACACCTCAACCGCCAGGGCAATTGAGAAAAGAAGAATATAGATGTACCAGTCGCCGGTCGGGGTCAGGGCGGCGGTGAGGATATAAGCAAGAGTCAAAACCAGCTTGACTCTTGGGTCAAGCTGGTGAACGAGACTGTTTCGTGGCTGATATGGGTCAAGAAAATGAACGTGCATCTGGATATCAGCTTACGGAGCGCCGGGTGCGGCGAAGATAGGCAATGGCAAGCGATGCGCCGAAAACAATCAAAACCCCGATGATTCCCGCCAGGATCGTGGCTAGCGCCTCGTTGCTGATGCCGGGCAATACATAATCGGGGATAATGTTGTAGAAGGGCTCTCGGGCTGCTTCCAGGAATCCTTGTTGCTCAGCTACCCATTCCAAACCATCCGGATGAGCGGAAGCCAGGGGAGAGGCAACCGCCAGGAGAATGGCGATGAGTAATCCAACAATCCAAACCAGAGCGGAACTTTTTTGGCTTTTGGCTTGGCTGTCCACCAAATCGGGACGAGAGGCGTAAATGAACGCAAGAGCGCCAAGGGTGATTAAACCCTCGCCAACGCCGATCAAAGCATGAATAGCGCCCATGGCTGGGACAGCGATATTGGCGGGTGAAGTGCCGGATATGGCTAACTCCAGGGCGGCTGCCAGAGCAGCGATAACAATGGAGAGCCAGGCAGCCACAAAACCTCCCGCAAAGATTCCCCATCTTTTACCCCGCGCCAGCCATTGGAAGGATTGATAGACCGCATAAGATACCGCCACACCGATGACCGCCATGTTAAAGTCATTGGCGCCTAAGACAAGCAGCCCTCCATCCTGGAAGATCAAAGCCAGGACGCTGACCACCACTGTCATCACCAGAATCGCAGCCCAAGGACCTAACAAAATGGCGGCGATGGCAGCGCCCATCAGATGACCCGATGTGCCTCCCGCCACGGTGAAATTGAGCATCTGCCCGGCAAAAATTGCGGCAGCCAGCACACCCATTAAGGGGACTTTGCGTTCATCCAACTCGGCGCTGACTCTTCGCAGAGCATAGCCAACGACGGGGATGATGACGATCCACATCAAGACGGATACCCAGATAGACAAGAAACCATCCGGGATGTGCATGGGAGCTGGTGAGAAAAGCATGAGAACCTCCTCAGTCAGATGGATAATTGGATAGACAGGTTGGGCAAATGCCTATAATCGAAAGATGATCCAGGTCTGCTTTGAACTGGTACTCAGATATAAGCTGCTCTTGAAGTGATTCAATCAGCGAGTGTTCGGCTTCAAGCACCGCTCCACACCGCTTACAAACCAGATGAATGTGCCGACCGTGATGGGTAGTGGTGTACACCACTCTGCCGTCCCATAAATCCGCCCGACAAGCCAGACCATTGGCAACCAACAAATCCAACGTGCGATAGACCGTAGCCACATTGACCGCCGGGACGCGCTGTTGCACCCGGGCGTATATCTCTTCGGCAGTCACATGATCGCCGGCATGCGCCAGACTTTCGATGATGATCTCGCGTTGGGGCGTCATGCGATAGCCGCGCTGACGAAGGGTGTGAAGCAGAATGTGACAGTGAGTCATTGCAATTACTTTCTATTGCAACCAGTTGCAATTACAAATTATATCACAAAAGAGGCTGTGTTGGCGGTGAGATAACGGAATATCCGAAAATCCCGGGCTACGCTGACAGGGCGGTTTTATATCAGTTCAGATTGGTTATTCCTGCAGGAGCAAATCCAAATTTAATACAGTGGGGGTTCAATTAGAGATGGGGGCTAAATTTTGCCAGAATGCGATCTTTGGGCTGGTATCCGGTGAGTCGCTGCGTGGGTTCGCCGTTCACAAAGAGAATCAGGGTTGGCACCCCCATAACCTGATACTGCATAGCCAGGTTTGGGTTGCTATCCACATCGAGTTTAACGACCTTAACTTTATCACCCCACTCCTGGGCAAGCTGCTTGACCACCGGGTCGAGCAGTTTGCATGGTCCGCACCAGGCGGCTGTGAAATCTACCACGACGGGCTGGGGGGATGCAAGCACTTCGCTTTGAAAATTCTCTTCGTTCACATGAACGGTCTCGACCATATCGCCTCTCCGACTTGCTCAGCGGGATTTTGGGGCAACTCACCGGGTAAATGTTATCATATTCCTGGGGTTAAGGGATGATTTTCATTCGAGACGAAAAAGCCAAGGTTTGCAGACGGACTCGAGGTGCCGGTCAGATAGCGGCAGTGGACGTTGACGAGGCTGCTTTTGCGTGATAGAATGCACAGCGCTGGGAGTAATAGTCGCTCCTGAGGGCGCGTAGCTCAATGGCAGAGCAGTGGCCTTTTAAGCCATTGGTTGAAGGTTCGAGTCCTTCCGCGCTCACTCAATTTCCACTTTGACCCATAAATCAGGCGAAAAACGAGTGATTTATCCCAC
>JBBIPD010000306.1:0-3859 GCA_037443025.1 Chloroflexota bacterium | reverse complement strand
GCCGGATGGCTGGCAGGCAGAATCATGAAAGAGACCAGGATGGGTTTGGCAGGCAACTTAATCATTGGGGTCATCGGAGCTATCATTGGGGCTTATGTCTTTGAATTTTTTGGCATATCCACCGGAGGCATCATCGGGTCTCTGGTCAGCGCCGTGATTGGGGCGGTGATCTTACTCTATCTGATTCAGACTCTACGTAGGGCAGGGTGAATAACCCACCCCTATAAAAACCCGGAATAAACGACCTCAGAAGAATTTAAACCTGAATTTTGTTCGCGAGGGACTACACCCGTGAAAATCACAACCCTGATCCTGATCAATGCTATCTTGTTTATCGCCCTGGGCATCGCGTTTGCGCTTTATGCTCCTATCGTCATTAATATATTTGGCATGCTTGACTTTGCAGAAGCCGATGGTGGCGTCTATTGGTTCACAGCCTCGTTTGCACGCCTGACTGGCGCCGCCATCTTTGGATATGGCTTCCTGCTTTGGGGGACACATGATCTCCTTAAGAGCACTGCTATAGCAACTGTGAATATACGTAAATTGATCCTGGGGCTGTTGATGAGCAACATCCTGGGCTTATTGATAGCTATCACCCAGCAATGGTCAATATGGATCAATCCTGCAGGGTGGCTGGTTATCGGGATATTTGGTTTCTTCACTTTCGCTTACGCCTACTTTTTACTCAAACATAGAGATTGATTTGGCATGCCTCACGCCTCTCACCCAACTCCTCAGCTTTCCCTGCTTTATCCTAAAGATTGGATGGATTACGAACTGGTTGACAGCGGCAACGGGCTGAAACTTGAACGGTTCGGTCCCTACTCTTTCATCCGCCCCGAACCCCAAGCCATCTGGAAGCCAGCCCTGAACGAAGAGCTTTGGCAATCGGCTCACGCTATTTTCCAACCTACACGGGAAGAGAGCGGCGGATATTGGCAATTTAAACGCTCCATCGAAGACTCGTGGATCATGCGTCGCAAGAACCTCACCTTCAAGGCTCAAACTACCTCGGGTAGACATTTGGGCGTCTTCCCCGAACAGGCTGTCCACTGGGATTGGATTTCTAAACAGGTCCGGCTTTCGAGCCAACCTCTGCATGTGCTGTGCCTCTTTGGATACACTGGGATAGCCAGCCTGGCAGCAGCCGAAGCCGGCGCAAAAGTGACCTACGTGGACGCCTCGAAGAAAGCCCTTGATTGGGCGCGCCAGAATCAGGCGCTTTCAGGGCTGTCAGATCGCCCAATTCGTTGGCTGATGGACGATGCCATCAAATTTGTCCAACGTGAAGCCAGAAGAGGGGTACAATATCAGGGTATGATCCTTGACCCGCCGAAATTCGGACGTGGTCCAAAAGGAGAAATCTGGGATTTTTTCGAGCTTTTCCCAAAACTACTGGGGGCTTGTCGAGAAATTCTCAGCTCCAACCCGCGATTCATTGTCATTACCGCCTACGCCATCCGCGCATCTGCGTTATGCATCCATTATGGTTTACAGGAAATGATGAAAGGTTATCAAGGGGATATCACCAGCGGCGAGCTGGCTCTTAGAGAAAAAAGCGCCGGACGCCTCATCTCTACAGCCATCTTTAGCCGCTGGCAAAGCATCAAATAACTGTAAAGACCCCCTTTGTTCACCCTTCTACAAAACCCATATTCACACTCGAATAAGGTGATATGTTAAACAGAATCAAGCACTTGATTATCGGAAGCCCACTACCCACGCTTGAACTGGCTGAGAAAAGGTTGAATAAAATCCGAGCTCTTGCAGCCTTCTCACCTGCTGCGATCTCCTCTATCGCCTATGCCAACCAGGAGATTTATCTGGGTCTGGTGATTGCCGGGGGAGTTGCCCTCAACCTTTCCCTGCCAATCAGTCTGGTCATCACTTTGTTATTGGTTATCGTTACTTTATCCTATTATCAGACCATCTACGGTTACCCGTCCGGCGGGGGTTCCTACGTTGTCGCCCGCGAGAACCTGGGGACGCTTCCGGGGTTGATCGCTGCCGCCGCCTTGATTATTGATTATATCCTCACCGCCGCGGTCAGCCTGACTGCTGGAGTCGAAGCGATTGCTTCGGCATTCCCGAGCCTGCTTCCGTACCGCATCATCATCGCCCTCATTTTATTGCTCCTCATCACCCTCGCCAAGCTGCGCGGCTTACGCGAGACCGGCTCCCTCCTCTCAATCCCCGTCTATCTGTTCCTGGTCTCATTTTTGGTGTTAATTGGGTATGGATTCTTCCGCCTGTTCACTGGCGGTCCTACAAGCTGGCTGGATACCGCCCCCCCAGCCACCCATCCATTAACCATCCTGTTGGTGCTTAGAGCGTTCTCCACCGGCACCACAGCTCTGACGGGTATCGAAGCCATCAGCAATGGCGTCCCTACATTCTATCCGCCTGAAGCAAAAAACGCAGGACGCACGCTGGCGGTTATGGCGTTTCTCATGGGATTCCTGTTTGTGGGAAGTATCGGGCTTACCCAATACCTCGGCGTTGTCCCTGGTCCCCATGAGACGGTTTTATCAGCTCTTGCCCGCAATCTTTTCGGTAACAGCGTCGGATATTACATTGTCCAATTCTCAACCTTGCTGATTCTGGCAGTGGCAGCCAATACCAGCTTTGCCGGATTCCCCCGCCTGGCTGCAATCTTAGCCTCAGACGGATTCCTGCCTCGCCAACTCACTTTCTTGGGCGACCGGTTGGTATATTCGAATGGGATAATTTCTCTGGCATTCACCTCGGGTATCTTGATTGTTCTTTTCGAAGGCAGAAGCCATGCCTTGATTCCTTTATTTGCAGTGGGCGTTTTCCTGGCTTTCACCCTATCCCAAATCGGGATGGTAATCCACTGGAGGAAAGAACATTCTCCTGGCTGGGTGTATAAATCCATCCTGAACGGGATTGGCGCAATCGCCACAGCAACCACCGCCCTGGTGGTGGGGTTCAGTAAATTCACCCAGGGCGCCTGGCTTATTTTCGTATTGATGACCCTGCTGGTATATATGTTAAACCTCATCAAGGGTCATTACAAAACGATTAGCAAACAGCTTACCCTGCGAGGGCTGCCCCCCTCCCTCAAACCCATACCAATTCCCCGAATAGTTGTCCCGATATCTGGTGTTCATCGGGGTATTATAGACGCGATTGATTTCTCAATCTCATTATCCAAAGAAGTCATCGCTGTCTATGTTGAGATCGAACCGGGCAGCGCGGCGCGTACGGTTGAATTATGGAAACGTTGGTTTCCAGATATTCCTCTGGTCGTCCTCCAATCTCCTTACCGCTCGATTGTCGGTCCAATCCTGGAGTTTCTGGACGAAACCGACCGCATTCACAACGACGGACAAATGGCGGCTGTGGTCATCCCTGAGTTTATTCCCGCAAAATTATGGCACAACCTGCTCCATAATCAGACATCACGACTGCTGAAAAACGCCCTGCTCTACCGCCGCCGTAATTTGGGCTATCAACGTGTGATTATTGATGTACCTTATCACCTTAAACGATAAGATGGCGAGCCTATAGCTTCGGGTAACAAAGGCATTTATCATCCCTGGTGATTGCTGGTCACTAATCGGATATAATCTACTCACTTTCTCAAACTATTCTTCAGGAGTTGAATATCATGGCAGACGTTCTCGATTACAAAATCTTTGGCGATGACCTGCAATTGGTGGAAGTAGAACTGGACCCAGGCGAAGCTGTGCGAGCTGAGGTTGGCACAATGACTTACATGGAAAACGGGATAGAAATGCAGACCAGCACTGGGGGTGGAATCCTGAAAGGCTTAAAGCGAATGGTGACCGGCGAAAACTTCTTTATCCCCACTTTTTATAATAAAGCCAACACG
>JBBIPD010000305.1:0-3889 GCA_037443025.1 Chloroflexota bacterium | reverse complement strand
GATAAATTTATCATCCAGGGAAAGGTGCCATTAAGCGGCGAGGTCACCCCTTCGGGGAACAAAAATTCCGCCCTGCCCCTGCTGGCAGCCTGCACCCTGACCGATGAACCTGTCATCTTGCACAACATCCCCCAAATCAAAGACGTCCAGGCGATGCGGAGTCTGCTCGAAAGCCTGGGAGTGGAGATAGAAACGCTGGAAAATCACACCTGGAGGCTTCACGCCCGCCGGGTGCGCCCCTCCACCCTCGATCCTGAGGTTTGTCAGCGCATCCGCGCCTCCATCCTCATTGCCGGTCCCATGGTCGCCCGCGCAGGCGAACTGCGCCTCCCACCCCCTGGGGGCGATGTCATCGGGCGCCGTCGGGTAGATACGCATATCCTGGCGCTTCAGGCGTTGGGCGCCCAGGTAGAATTTCAACGCGCCGAAAAAATCTTCCAATTTCGCGCCGATGGGCTGCATGGCGCCAACATTCTTCTGGATGAAGCCAGCGTCACCGCCACCGAGAACGCCATCATGGCGGCGGTCACCGCCAGGGGCGACACCATCCTGCGCAACGCCGCCTCAGAGCCGCATGTGCAGGAACTCTGTCACTTTTTGAACAGCCTTGGCGCCAAAATCAGCAATATCGGCTCCAACACCCTTCTCATCCAGGGTGTGCCGCGCCTCCACGGCGGCGAATTCACCATCGGTCCCGACTATCTCGAGGTCGTCAGCTTCATTGGCGCCGCCGCGGTAACCGGAGGCTCGATACGCATCCGCAACGCCGGTCCACAGTACCTGGACATGATTGGGGTGGTTTTCAAGCGCCTGGGAGTCGTCTGGCAGATTGAGGATGAGGACATCGTCGTCCCCGCTGAACAATCTCTGACTATCGAACCAGATTTAGGTTACGCCATCCCCGAAATCAGCGTCATGCCCTGGCCTGCCTTCCCCACCGACCTGATGAGCATCGCCATCGTGGTCGCCACCCAATCCAGGGGGAGCGTGCTCTTTCACGACTGGATGTACCCCAGCCGCATGTTTTTCATTGATAAATTGGTGGCAATGGGCGCGCAGATTGTGCTTTGCGATCCGCACCGCAGCATTGTCCAGGGTCCGACCACGCTCTACGGCGAGAACATGGAAAGCCCGGATATTCGCGCTGGTATGGCATTGGTCATCGCTGCTCTGGCAGCCGAGGGTAAATCCACGATTAGAAACGTCGGTCAGATAGATCGCGGCTACGAGCGCGTGGACGAAAAGCTGCGCAACCTCGGCGCTCAAATCCAACGCGTCCCGGAAGGATAAGAAAAAGGCGGGGAGACCCGCCTTTTCAGAAGACTATCAAATGGAATAAATCTTACTTGGATTTAACCACATCCAGGAACTGAGCCACCACATCCCTGAGCATCGGCTCAGGCAGAGCGCCCACCTGGCGGTGGATGACTTTCCCGCCCGCTACGAACAGCATGGTAGGGATGCCCTGCACGCCAAACTTGTTCGCCCACTCCGGGTTTTCGTCCGTATTCACCTTTGCCACCAGTAATTTACCGGCGTATTCCTTAGCCAGCTTATCCAAAGTCGGGGCGACCATGCGGCATGGTCCACACCATGGCGCCCAAAAATCCACAATCGCCGGAATTTGGGACTGCAAAACCACCTTCTCGAACGCCGCGTCCGTTACATGTATAGGTTCATCTATCATTAAATCTTCCTCCTGGGTTAGTTTCGGTTTATTCCTCTTTTTCATGAATTATATAGGATGATGTAATTTTTGCCACTGCTCCCAACATGGCTCCCGCAGAACAATACTTCTCCTCTGAAAGTTCGATGGCGTGTTCAACCGCGCCAGGGTCAATCCCCTTGCCGTAGAGATGATAGATCACTTCGATTTCGGTGTAAACCTTGGGATGCGTTTCGGCTCGTTTGCCTCGCACCCTGATTTGCATCTCCTGCAAATCCTGTCGCTTTTTCTCCAATATGGAGACGATATCCATCCCGGTGCAACCCGCCAACCCCAAGAGAAGCATCTCCATCGGTCCAATTCCAGGTT
The DNA here is from genome assembly GCA_037443025.1 of Chloroflexota bacterium. Lineage (GTDB taxonomy): Bacteria > Chloroflexota > Anaerolineae > Anaerolineales > UBA4823 > JAQBDA01. The sequence continues at coordinate 1,854 of JBBIPD010000305.1, read as the reverse complement.
GACCGTTGACGCTGCCAATCAGAACCTCTCCGCCGATCGGGTTGCGACCGATAAAACCCATCCCGCCCTGCCAATCGGCAATGACTTCCCTCCAGTTATCCTCCATCCTCGCGCCGCTCCAAATGGATGTTATCTGCCAAGTATAGCACGGGCTTCCAGAATTGTCAGGTATAATCGTGCCGATGGATTTCGATATTGCCGCCCATCAGCTCTCGCCCTACCGCGTCGCCACCCCGGTTTACGAAGGTCCGCTCGACCTTCTCCTGCAGTTGATCGAACGCGCCGAATTGGATATCACCCGCCTGGCATTGGCTCAGGTGACCGATCAATATCTGGCGTACCTCCACACGCTTCAAGACCACATCGCCGAAGAGGCTTCCGCCTTTCTAATCATTGCCGCCAAACTGATACAAATCAAATCCGAAGCGCTCCTCCCCCGCCCCCCGCACCGAGAAGAAGGCGAGGAAGACCCTGGCGAAGCCCTTGCACGTCAACTTATCCAATATAAAAAATTCAAGCGCGCCGCCGAATATCTCGCTCAACTGGACGAGTTGGGTCTGCGCACCTACCTGCGCCTCAGTCCCCCCCCGCGCCTGGAGACATCGCTGGATTTATCCGGGGTCAGCCTGGAAGACCTGATTGACGCAGCTCGCAGCGTCTTCACCCGCTCCGTCCCCTCCGCCGAATTGAAAACCGTGGTTTCGCCCTCGCCAATCACCATCCGCCAAAAAATCTCCCAGATTATCTCCCAGCTCCGCCTGAAGGGCAAAGCCACATTCTACTCTTTCATCCGCGGCGCCCGCTCGCGCCTGGAGATTGTGGTGACGTTTCTGGCGATGCTGGAGCTGGTCAAACGCCATCACATCGAAGCCCGCCAGGAGAAACTCTTCGGCGAAATCGAGCTGGAGCCAGCGGATCAAATCAACCTGGATGAGGAGTTTGAGCTGGAATTTGGCGAATAAGCTTCATAGGTTCACTTAATCTTTATAGGTGTCTCGATGCCCAATCAACTGGCAAGTGAAAACTCTCCCTACCTCTTGCAGCACGCCGCTAACCCCGTAGATTGGTACCCCTGGGGAGCGGAAGCGTTGCAACAAGCCCGCCTACTGGATAAACCGATATTCCTCAGCATCGGATACGCCGCCTGCCATTGGTGCCATGTCATGGCGCACGAATCCTTCGAAGACCCCGCCGTGGCAGCCTACATGAATGAGCACTTCGTTAACATCAAGGTCGATCGCGAAGAGCGCCCCGACCTGGATAGCATCTATATGGGGGCGGTCGTCGCAATGACCGGGCAGGGTGGATGGCCTCTCTCGGTTTTATTGACCCCCGATGGAGCGCCCTTCTATGGAGGCACATACTTCCCTCCAACCCGCCGATACAACATGCCCTCGTTTCGCGAGGTGTTGGAGCGGGTCAATCAGGTTTGGAAAAGCGATCGGGAGAAAATCCTCGAATCAGGGGATAAAATCAGCCAATACCTCTCCCAGATGAACCAGACTCCCTCAACTGTGGGAGACCTGGCGCCAGACGCCCCTGAGCGGGTTGCCGCTGCTTTGGCGCAGGCGTACGACTGGATATATGGCGGGTGGGGTAGCGCCCCAAAATTTCCCCAACCCCAGGCGCTTGAATTCCTGCTCCAACGCGCCGCTCAGGACGACGCATCCTCATTGGAGATCGCCCTCCACAATCTCAAAGCCATGGCGCAGGGAGGCATGTACGATGTCGTTGGGGGTGGTTTTGCCCGTTACAGCACAGATAATCACTGGCTGGTCCCCCACTTCGAGAAGATGCTTTACGACAACGCCCAACTAGCCCTGGTCTATCTCTACGCCTATCAACTCACTTCCG
>JBBIPD010000304.1:0-3889 GCA_037443025.1 Chloroflexota bacterium | reverse complement strand
CGAGGTTGAGACTCCATATCTCTCTCTTTCAATACTTTTACGCTCACACCGGGTTCAATCGAACGGGTAATACGCTGTCCAAACAAGCATATCCAACACGGCGGTCTGCAAGCAGAAGAAGCACGCACCGACCAGCGCCAGGGTGTGCGCCCAATTAGGCTGGTTGGGAGTCACCACCCACAAAGCCCACAGCAGCAGCAACGACGCCAGCCCGGCGATTGCCAGGTCCAGGCGCACCAGGTTCCAGAGCTGCGGGCTGGGGCTGTTGATCATTCTGAAGGTGAGCGACATCCACAGCGCGGAGGGGATGAGTATCGCCAGGTAGAGCATGTTGAACAGTCCAAAGCCAGATGAGCGCCCGACCCTGACAGTCTCCGGGTCAAGGTGGAAGAAGATGAAATAGGTGAACGCCAGGTAGCCGAAGGCTGCCAGGAACATGTTGAGCGTATAGAGCGGTCGCCAACCGGCTGGCACGCCACCCCACAGCAAGGCTCCCTGTCCGGGGTGGGCGCGCAGCCCGTAGATATAGCTGAGCGGCACCAACGTCCCAAAGATGAGGTTAATCAGCAGGAAGATGATTTTCTGAGCGTGCATCTTTCTCTTTATAGCGTATCATGCGCTCCAGGTCAATGCCCCAGTAGTGGACGCGGTTCAGGTAGCTCAGCCCGCACTTCTCCAGCACGCGGCGCGAGGCGGTGTTCTGCGGGTGCACCAGACCGATGATGGCGCGCAGATTCTGCTCGCGGAAGCCGGCTTCCACGCAGAACTGCGCCCCTTCGCTCGCCAGACCGCGCCCCCAGTGGATTTTTTTGAGCAGGTACTTGATTTCGGTCTCATCGGTTTCTTCCAGCACGCCCAACCCGCACCAGCCAATCAGCTCGCCGGTAAGGCGGTCGGCGAGGGCGTACCAGCCGAAGCCGTGTTTATCCCAATGGTCTTGCTGGCGCGCCATGATCTTCGCCACGCTGTCCGGCGGATACGGCTCGGTGCACGGCAGGTAACGCAGCACGTCGCGGTCCGCCAGGATGGCGCACAGCGGCTCGAAATCGGCGGGGGTGAAGCCGCGCAGGGTCAGGCGCGGGGTGTGACGGGTGGGGATGTGCATGAGGGCGTTATGATCCGAAAAACAATAGCCAGCCGTAGCTCCAGAAATCCACGAACCAGTGGGTGAAGAAGAGCGGCAGCAGGTTGGGCTGGCGGGTGTAGTAATAGCCGGTGATGACGCCGAAAATGAAGGTCATCAGCAGCTTATCCGGCAGGAAGATGCCGTGAATCAGGGCGAAGGACAGGGCGGAGAGCAGGATGGCGAACCAACGCCTGCCGGTGGAGAGCCAGCCGGGCAGGATGTAGCCGCGCCAAATGAGCTCCTCGCAGAAAGCGGCAGTGAGGGGGATGAGCAGAATCATGGCGAGGCGCTGCCAGGTCGCCAGGTCGGCGTAGCCCAGCTCCCCGTAGAACGCCTGCAAGCCGAGCAGGTAAGCCAGCATGATGACGTTTAACGCGGCGAACATCAAGATCGCCGGCAGCCAGCGGAAGCCCCACAGCTCGCCGGTGGGGGCGATGACATGGCTCAGGCTGATACCGGAGCGGCGCAGGCTGAGGATAAGGGCGATGGCGAAGCTCCACTCCACAACGAAGATAAAAACGCTCAGCCAGAACTGCATCCTGCCGGGGGTGAGAGCGCCGGTGGTTGCCGCGCCGTAAACGAACAGATAGGTGTAAAAAAGAGCGAACAGGCAGGCGCTGCCCAGGTTGAGGATGATGGCGGGCAGCCAGGTGTAGAGCGACAGGCGGCGCGCTTCAGCGTGGGTGGTGGGTTTGAGGAAATCGCTGCTGATGGTGGTCATGGTACCCTCCCAACGTACAAACCGTAGCCCAGATAATGGAACAGGTCGGAGATGACCCGGCGGGAGGGTATCAGCGTTTTGGCGTAGCGGCGGAAGTCTGAATCGGTGATGTAGCGGGATATGAAATTGCCGAAAGAGCGAATCCGGTGCCGCCAATCCTGGAAATCCAAGCCCTGGGTTTCATCGCGGCGCTGCTGCAACATGCTGAGGGGGTAAGCCTGGGCGAAGACCTCCTGTAGACCGGCGCTCTCCAGCAGCGCCCGCCATCCCTGCAAATCCAGGAATTGCACATCGTTCATGGCGTGGCGCACGAATTCGATAAAATCGGCGGGTGGGTTCTCTTTCACCCAGGTGCCCTCGTTGAGGGCGACGTATCCGCCCGGCTTGACCACCCGCCGATACTCGCTCAATGCGCGGGCTTTATCCGGCACGAAGGCGGTCACCGACTCGCAGAGCATGGCGTCGAAGGCGGCGTCGTCGAAGGGCAAAGCCTGGGCGTCGGCGACGCGGAATTGGCATAAACCCTCCAACCCCTTGCGGGCGGCGCGCTGGCGCGCCCATTCCACCATCTCCGGTGAGAGGTCTATGCCCATCACGCGACAGCCGAACTCCTGCGCCAGGAAGCAGGAGGTGAGACCCACCCCGCAGCCCACTTCCAGGACGTACGATTCTCTGCCGATGCGGCAAAGCTCAGCCAACTGGCGGGTGGCGCGCAAGCCGCCAAAGTGCTTGGTCACGCCCCAACCGGACTGCAGACCGAAATAGGAGTATTGCTGACCTTCCTGCTTCGCTGAGCTTTCGGTGATTTTGTTCATGGTTTGGTTCCTCTGGTGAACAGTATGGTCAGAATCTGCGCTTCGCATCATCCTTAAGGATAGATTCAACCCTGGTCAGTAGGACAGATGCGTTCGCCTCAGGTTTTCAACAGCCAGGCGATGCGGTCGTAGGAGCCGGCGTAATGCGCCACCAATACAATACCCATGACCCAGGCGAGGGTCGCTGCGCCGGAGTCCTGCAGGCACCACACGGCGGCGATAAAGAGCAATGCCTCGAGCAGCAGGCGCACCCATCCAGGAACAGGCACGGGGGGTTTAGCGGAACGACTGCGGTCGCCGGGGACGGAAAAGGTCGCCCAGAGGACCGCCGCCAGGAGGGGCAAGCCGAGCGCCAACAAGAAGCGCAAGGCGCGGGTGTGCTGCGTCCAGCCCCAGTACGCCAGGGCTGCCAGGGCGGTTATTTCCAGGAGAAAACGGACGGCGAGGTTGAAGGGGTTTTGGCTCATAATGGTCCTTTGGTGAAGGCGAGCTTGCTAGCCAGGGAGTTGGCGGTTTCGAAATCCACGTGGCTGCACTGGCAGCGGCGGCTGACCAGGCGGGAAGCGTCTTCCAGGCGGGATTCTGTAAAGGGGATGATGTATATCATCTTTTTTCTCAGGTCAAAACTCGAACGTCACGCCTACCACCGTTTCGACGAATTGCTCCGGCATCTGGCGGGCAAAGGCGGCTTCGGCGGTCAGCCCGGTGCAGTGGCAGGGGGCGACCAGGCAGGGTTGCAACGCCCGGATTTCTTCGACCGTGCGCTGCAGATCATCCGGGCTGGCGGGCGCCAGGTGAAAGCCGCCCAGGATGGCGTGCACCCGCTCCACGCCGCTGATTTCCTGCGCATAGCGCACGGTGTTGATGACGCCGGCGTGGGCGCAGCCGGAGAGGACGATCAAGCCTTTATCCTGGAGGTGGATGACGATCGCCTGGTCGTCTTCTATGTCGTCAGGCTTGAACTCCGACCCCTCTCGGTAAAAACGCCTGCAGGGGTTCCTGCCGGCGGTCTCGAAGCTGCGCCGCGGGACATAGCCGGTTGTCCAGCAGCCCGGCGCCAGGGGGTAAGGCGTCTCGCTCAAAATCAGGCGCGCCCCCAATGCCTGCCATTCCGCAACGGGCGGGGGTTGGCTCGGACCGAACATGCGCCCGTCGTCCCCCCGACTCCAGCGCTCGCGCTGCGCCGCCGGGTGCATCACCAGCGGCAACCCGTCCATCTCTGCCGAG